>NZ_AXBZ01000030.1:0-2412 GCF_000475295.1 Alcanivorax sp. P2S70 | reverse complement strand
CGCCAGCCACAGGGCCAGTGGTGCTGCCCTGCCGCCCGCTAATTCAGCGAGGGTGTCAGACTCCGGTGTCTTGCCGAGCGCCTCCAGAAACGCTTTCCCGTCATGACTACCCAGCCAGCGCCGCTCGGCGACCAGACCCGCCAGTGACAACCCGGTCGTGTAATCGTGCAGATCTTCCAGCCGATACTCTCTGCCGGGAACACCGGTAATACGAATGAAGCCTACCCGGCCGTCGGCAAAATGCAGCCGCACCCGGGCGGCAAAACGTTGCCCGTTACTGTTGTAACCGGTGATGGCAAAACGTTGAAAATGGCTATCGGCAAACAACCGTTCGAGGTCCACGCCGGGCAGCGTTGTCAGGGGGTGATGGGCAATCACGGGAGCCAGCCCACCGTTGGCGAGCTCCGCCCGCAACGCCTTCAGGGTGATATCGCCAGCGTCTGACGCCTGAGTCGAGCTTGCCAGCAACACCGCCAGCAATAGCAGGCACCCACGTTTTACGCCAAGGAACATCATCGAAACCCATCATACAACCGGTCTGGCACAGACTACCGATTCAGAAGCGCCGCGGGTACCCGGTTATCTGCCGAATCGAGCGGTACAACGGTGACAACCGATCGTAGAGACGCCGGTAGACCTGTCCATAGAGCGCATCGTAGGTACCCGCATACTCCGCCCGGGGCTCAAAGCGGTCACCGGTACGGGTCATGGCAGCCACCGCCGTGGCGTAGTCCGGGTGTAATTTCATCGCCACGGCGGCGTTGATCGCCGCCCCAAGGCCCGATGTTTCGGTGGTATGGGGACGCTCAGCCGGTAACCCGAAGATGTCTGCGGTGATCTGCATGATGGCATCGCTCTGGGAGCCCCCACCAGACACCTTGAGGGTGGTAACGGGGACCTTGTTGCGTTTTTCCAGGCGTTCCTTGCCTTCGCGCAGGGCGTAAGCGATGCCCTCAATGATGGCTCGATACAAATGCGCGCGGGTATGCACATCACCGAACCCGATGATCGCCCCCTTCGCTTCCGGGCCAGGAATACGCACTCCGGGGTTCCAGAAAGGTTGGAGCATGAGCCCCATGGCGCCAGGGGGAGACTCGTCAAGAAAAGCGTCAAACAGCGTCTCCGGGGCAACACCGAGGGCATCGGCCTGTACCACCTCGGCTTGGGCAAATTCGCGCTTGAACCAGTTCACCATCCAGTAGCCCCGCTGAACAATGATCTCGGAGTTGTAACGCCCGGGCACGGCGGCGCCGTAAGCCGGCACGAAAGGAATCGGCTCCACAAAGCGTGCATTACAGGTGTTAAACGTGGCCGTGGTGCCATAACTCAGGTTGCCCACCTCGGGGCTGAACGCGCCGGCCCCCAGGACTTCACAGGCCTTGTCGGCGCCACTGGCCACCACCGGCAGTCCTTTCGGTATGCCGGTATGGCGACTGGCTGCAGCGGTTACCTCACCCAGAATCTCACCCGGTGAGACCAGCTCGGGTAGCTGCTCACGTGTTACCCGCAGGGCCTTCCATTTGAAATCATGGGCGGCTGCCCATTGGTGGCGTTTGTAATCATAGGGAAGGTAGCCCACCTGGGAGGCGGTACAGTCCTTCACTTCACCGGTAAGGCGGTAATTGAGGTATCCGGATAACAACAGGAAATGCCGGGTTTTGGCCCACATCTCGGGCTCATCCACCGCCAGCCAGTTGCATTCGGCCTTGGAACGGAATTGCCTGAGCGTCTCCTTCTGCCCCAGCAGGTTCACCGGGGCCGCCATCCACCAGGGAAGATCCGGGTAATCGGCCGTGCGCCGCTGGTCCAGCCAGATCACCGCGGGGCGTAGCGGACGCCGTGTCCGATCCAGGCAAACCACCGACGCGCGCTGGGTGGTCAAAGAGACCGCAACAACCCGCGACTTGAGGTCCGGATGCGCGCTCCACAATGCTTGGCAGGCCTGGCCAAGTTCTTCCCAGAAATAATTGGCATCCTGCTCAGCCCAACCGGGTTGAGCCGATACGTAGGGCTCAATATGACGCTGGGATTTGGCGACCAGCTCCCCTTGCGCATCAAATAACATCGCCCTGGCACTTTGCGTGCCCTGATCCAGCGCCAGCAGCAAGGGGGTCTCGGTCATGCTCAGCCTGCCATCCGTTCCATGTCCGGGAGCCCGGGAACCCCATAAAAGCGTTCGTGCAGGCCCAGATAACGCTGAACTTCCTGCTCCCAGCGGTCGTCGTCCCAGCCGAGGCCTTGCTGGATCAATGCACGATAGCGATCAAGAACCGCCAAGCCCGCATTCGGCTTGATGAGCCCCAAGCGCGTTCGTCTCAGCATCAGATCGTCCAGATGCACGACAGACTCATTGTTGAGCAGCCACTCGATGAAACCCTGATCATCCTGACTGGCATGCAGGAAATGCTGTAC
>NZ_AXBZ01000029.1:0-6826 GCF_000475295.1 Alcanivorax sp. P2S70 | reverse complement strand
GGGGGGGGGTATAAAATTCATGATCAAAAGCATCGGTTTGCTGTTTTGGGTTGCAAGTAGAGCAAGTAGTGTTAGTGGGTGTAGATTCAGTATCCTTCAGGGAAAGCTCATTATAGAGCGGTCGAGATTGAACAGGCTGGACGAGACTCCAAATCATCATCCCAACTATTGATGAATTTGACTTGAAGCATAGAGAATGGAGGGTGAAGGTGTCAGTTGTCTGACCGGTCGCCGAATCGATCAGAACCAGGGATTACAACAACTGCAGTAAGGCCTCCTACCTTACTGGACGTGTAATGAACCTGTCCCTGATAACGCTCAACTATTGCGTGGACAATAGCCAGCCCCAATCCATGACCGGGTGTTTGCTCGTCCAGCCTCAATCCTCGCTTGCCCAATTGTGAGTGGGCTGTTTCTGATACGCCCGCTCCGTCGTCGCTGATGATAATTTTTAACTGCTCTTGATCTTCACTCAGCGTGAGCTCCACCCAGCGGGATGACCATTTGCCTGCGTTATCCAGCAAGTTGCCAAGGATTTCGTTCAGATCATGCTCCTCGACAGGCCAGCGATGGTTTTCAGGCAGATCCGTTGACAATTCAAAAGATTTATCGGGGTAGAGGCGGCCAAGCATCCACAGCAGATCCCGGGCCTGTTTGATCGGACATACACTTTGGCCGACCTGTGGACCCGCAAACCGGCTTCGCCGCATTTCGGCCTCAAGCTGAGCATCTATGTCGTCGAGGCGCGCCGCCATTTCCCATCTCAGCTTCTCATCGAGCGGGCGACTGGTGTCTTCCAGGATCTGTCTGACAGCCGCTATGGGGGTTTTCACGCTGTGGGAAAGGTTGGCAAGTGCGTCACGGGAGCGTTCCAGCCGGTCATCCAGTGAATCCAGCAGTCGATTGAGTTGCCGGACGAGGGGCTGGAACTCCTCCGGGCCGTCTGCGTTAATACGGGAGAGCTCGCCTGACTGAAGTTTTTTCAGGTTCATCTGAAGGCCCGCTATTGACCGCAGGGCCAGAGTGATTCCCAGCCATATGCTCCCGATCATCAGAATGACCAGTAAAACCGAGACGACGGCAGTCCAGATATGGAGTTTGGCCTGGCTCCGATGAAGCGCCTCCATATCCTCGGCAACAATGATCACGAAGGGGTTTCCGTCGACCGTGAAGGCACGGCGATACCCAAGCATTTGGGAAGGCGCAGCTGGTACCTCAGCATCCCTGGCTCTCACGGCTCCCTCCTGCCCGGAGGTGAGCAACGGCCTCAGAATCGGAGTCCAGGTCTCCGGTGAGATGGACTGCCCAGACGGAGAAGCGATGGCGATGGCGAAGGCGTGGAGGAGCACTTCCTGAAAATAGTCGCCGGTCTGGAGTGTATCAATCTGGCCACCGGATTGGCGGATCTGGTGTTCCAGAAAAGCTACCTCATCTTTCAAGCGGCGTTCTACTAAGTCCATGGTCATCCTCTCCAGCAAGGCCCCATGGATGATCCAAGCCAGTGCCATCAGACCAATGCCGGCCGGAAGCAGCAGAATCAGGAGCATCCCCCTGACTGAGCGAGGTCTAGCGGCTATCGGCATCGAACAGGTACCCCTGACCACGTCGGGTCTTGATGGTGTCCGGTCCCACCAGCTTCCTGAGCCGCCGCACATACGCTTCGATCACGTTCTCGCTGGGTATGTCGTCGATGCTGTATAGCTGGTCGAAAAGCTGTTCTTTCGAGAAAACCTGCCCGGGACGACTCATCAGACATCGGAGCAAACGGAACTCCGTACCGGTCAGGCTATGTTCGGTCTCGTCACCGGCCCTTAACGTCTGGCGATTTTCGTCCAGCTCGAACCGGCCCGCTGTCAGGGTATCCATTATTCTGCCTTCGCTTCGCCGGACGATGGCGTGAAGTCGGGCAATCAGCTCTTCGGTCTGGAAAGGCTTCGCGAGGTAATCATCGGCGCCGGCCTTCAAGCCATTGACCTTGTCCTGCCAGTCTCCCCTGGCGGTCAGGATCAACACCGGGAAACTGACCTTATGCGTCCGCCACTGTTTCAGTACGTCCAGGCCGTTGCCGTCGGGCAGGCCCAGGTCAAGAATACCGGCGCGGTAACTTTCCTGCTGCCCGAGGTGCCGGGCTTCCCGCGCTGTACGGGCGGTATCCACGCTGAAACCGGCCTTTTCCAGTTGGGCGCTTAGCCCATTTGTCAGCAGGTAGTCATCTTCCACCAGAAGTAATCTCATTCCTGAACTGCCTTTCTAAATTGAGCATCAGAGTCCGTCAGTGTCGCTGCCCAAGCTGAATTGTGCCAGAACAAAAAATAATTCCGATTTTCAGCCTGGATTCAGGTTGCTGAGCGATGGTAGCAACCGCTTCTGGATATTGCTCAAGTTTTGAGTGAGACAACCCGGCCCTCAGGGCCAAAGCTGTTCAAAGGAGAAGATATATGACCGTATCAAAATTCCTCGTTGCTGCCGCAACTATCTTATTGTCGGCGACCACCTTTGCCGCTGGAACCCATGGTGGAGGACATGATCACGGCGCTGCGAGTGGTGAGCCCGGCAAAGCCTCAGAGGCCAGCCGAACCATAACAGTCGAAATGTACGACAATTACTATGAACCGGAATCAATCATCGTAAGCCCCGGGGAAACGGTGCGGTTCGTGGTGGAGAACAAGGGGAACCTCGTTCACGAGTTCAACATCGGCACACCTGAGATGCATGAGGGGCATCAGGAGGAAATGATGATGATGGTAGAGCACGGCGTGATTCAGGGCGGGAAGCTGAATCACGACATGATGAGCATGGACATGGGCAACGGAAAAACCATGAAGCATGACGATCCAAACAGCGTGTTGCTTGAGCCCGGACAGAGCAAGGAAGTTGTCTGGAAGTTTACGGAAAAAGGCGACATTGAGTTCGCATGCAACGTGCCAGGCCACTACCAGGCCGGCATGTACGGTGACGTTAACTTTGAGTAAACCGGCGTACTGACAACCCCGCGAATGCACGGGTTGGGACTGTTTTCCAGCCCTGCTTCAACGAAGTGCAGTTTGGAGTAAGAAAAAGATGAAAACACGCCTACTGACAGGACTTTTAAGCCTGCTGATGCCAGCCATGGTTATGGCTGGTGAGTACGACCTGACGGTCGACCGGGTAAAAATTGATACTGGCGATTTCGTGAAAGAAGGCATTGGATACAATGGCGTATCTCCGGGGCCGGTGATGCGCTTCAAAGAAGGCGAAAACGTCAGGATCAACGTGACCAACAATCTGGATGAGATGACGTCCATTCACTGGCACGGTCTGATCCTTCCTTTCGATCAGGATGGAGTACCAGGTATCAGTTTCCCGGGCATCAAGCCGGGTGAAACCTTTACCTACGAATTTCCCATCCAGCAAGCGGGCACCTACTGGTTCCACAGCCACTCTGGTTTTCAGGAGCCGGATGGCGCCTACGGTTCCATCGTTATCGAACCCGAGGGGCGTGAACCGTTCCGTTACGACCGCGAATACGTCGTCCAATTGACCGACAAACACCCGCATTCCGGTGATCGCATCATGCGCAACTTGAAAATGATGACTGATTATTACAACCGCGATCAGCAGACCGTGGGCGAGTTTTTCTCGGATGTGTCCGAGAACGGTTTTATGAACACAGTTCGGGATCGCATGGCCTGGGGTGGCATGCGCATGATGAAAGCAGACGTCGAAGACGTGCATGGCTTTACGGGCCTGATCAATGGTAAAGGGCCGGACCAGAACTGGACCGGACTCTTTGAGCCGGGCGAGCGCATCCGGCTGCGTTTTATCAACTCTTCGGCGATGACCTACTTCGACATCCGGATTCCCGGTCTGGATATGACGGTTGTCCAGGCTGATGGCAACAACGTTCAGCCGGTCAGTGTGGACGAGTTCCGGATCGGTGTAGCGGAAACCTACGATGTGATCGTGCGCCCGAAAGATGAGCAGGCTTATACCATTTTTGCCGAATCCATGGGACGTTCAGGCTATGCAAGAGCGACGCTGGCCCCCGAAAAGGGTATGGAAGGGTCTGTGCCACCAATGCGTGAACCAGCGCGTCTGACCATGGCTGATATGAGCGGTATGCCCGGTATGGACCATGGCAGCATGTCTGGCATGGATCATGGGAACATGGATATGAGCAGCTCGGGAGATATGTCCGGGATGGACCACTCCAACATGGGCAGCATGGATCATTCCAATATGGAAGGTATGGATCATTCCAACATGAAAGATATGGATCATTCGGGCATGTCCGGCATGTCCGGCATGGACCATGGTTCCATGGCGATGGGGACAGAAGAAAAAAGCGATCCTTTTTACGCCAAGGGCAGTGGCCTCATGCCCAAAGCTGCCAATGGCGGAAAGTTCCTCTCTTACGCTGACCTGAAGGCTCAGGATCCGTTGTATGAAGTTCGCGAGCCGACCCGGGAAATTGAGCTTCGTTTGACCGGCAATATGGAGCGGTATACCTGGAGCATTAATGGCGTCAAGTATGAAGACGCCGATCCGATTCGTCTCAAATACGGTGAGCGGGTCCGTTTCAAGTTTGTCAACGAAACCATGATGACTCACCCCATGCACCTGCACGGTATGTGGTCCATCCTTGATGTTGGCGCAGGCCAGTGGAACCCGATCAAACACACGGTCAGTGTGCAGCCCGGCACCACCGTTTACATGGAAACCGAGGTCGACGCGCCCGGTCAGTGGGCGTTCCACTGTCACCTGTCCTATCACGCGGCCGCTGGTATGTTCCGCAAGGTCATTGTTGAAGGTGGGCCAGAGTCGACGCAGGCCAAAACAGACGTGATTGCCAAAGATGGAGGTGAGGTATGAGCTGTATTCGATCAATTGTCGCAGTCAGCTTCCTTGCCTCTATTGGTGTCTCAACGGCGGTGACAGCTCAGGAAATGATCTCCGACACCACCGCTCGTAAACAGCCGCTCACAACCTGGGGTGTTCAATTCGAGGAGTTTGAATACCGCTACAGCGACGATGACGAGGAACTGGGCGTCTGGAATGCGGATGCTTTCTATGGCACCGACGAGTTCAAAGTCCGGTTGCTCACAACCGGGGAGTACGAGATAGAGGAGCAGGCCTACGAAACACTGGAAAACCAGCTGGTCGGCCAGATCCCCATCTCCAAGTTCTTCGACGCCAAAGCGGGCGTACGTTTCGATACGCCCGAGGGGCCGGACCGTACATATGCCGTTCTCGGTGTAGCCGGGCTGGCTCCCCAATGGTTTGAGATCGATGCAAACCTGTATGTCAGTAAGGATGGCGATACGTCAGCCGAACTGGATGCAGAGTACGAGCTGCTTCTCACCAACTACTGGATTCTGGCGGCAACGCTGGATGCCACGGTTGCGTTTAGCGAGGACCGGGAAATTGGCGTTGGTAAAGGACTGGTTTCTACCGAAACCGGACTCAGGTTGAGCTATGATCTGATCGACCGTGCGTTCTCGCCTTATGTGGGCGTGGTGCATGAGCGCAAATACGGCGATAGTGCCGACTTTGCCGAAGCGGACGGCGGCAGTACAGCAGATTGGTTTGCTGTGATTGGAGCGCGCATCGCACTCTGATCAGGTACTTAGGGGCTAAAGATATTTCTTTGGCCCGTTTTTCTCGACATTGATGCAAGTGAGATCTACCCAAGCCAGCATTGGCTATTTATTGAGTATCAAACGCCGTTCAAAACAACAGGAGGTTGTATGAGCAGCACGCACGACAGAACCACGCGCTATCAGAAAGGCAGTCTTACACTTCCGGGAACTGTTATGCTGGGCACCGGTGTCATGATTGGCGCCGGTATCTTCGCCCTTACCGGGCAGATGGCGCAGATGACTGGCGTTCTTTTCCCGTTGGCGTTTCTGGCCGCGGCGGTAATCGTAAGCTTCAGTGCCTATTCCTACATCAAAATTTCCAATGCCTACCCGTCAGCCGGGGGCATAGGCATGTACCTGCACAAAGCCTATGGCAATCGGTTACCGACGGCTTTCAATGCTTTGCTGATGTATTTCTCGATGGTGATTGCCCAGAGCTTTCTTGCGCGAACCTTCGGTTCTTACACCATGCAACTGTTCGATGGCGATGAAAGTGGCCGCATGGTGCCCATTCTTGGCGTCTCACTAATTCTGGCCGCGTTTATGATCAATCTGTTGGGCAACCGAATGATTCAGGGCGTGGCTTCCTTTATAGGTATCCTGAAGATCGGAGGCATTCTGGTTTTCGGGCTGGTGGGTATCTGGATTGCCGACAGTGTTTCTGTTGATTTCTCTAGCCCCGGTGAGGCTGGAACCTTTGGCAATTTCCTGGGGGCAACGGCCCTTGGCATTCTGGCCTTCAAAGGTTTTACCACCATCACCAACAGCGGCTCGGAAGTCATAGACCCCAAGAGAAACGTGGGGCGAGCGATTATTATTTCCATCGCAGCCTGCGTGGTGATCTACACCCTGGTCGGTTTCGCCGTTGCCAGTAACCTGTCCCTGGCGGAAATCATCAAAACGCAGGACTACTCTCTGGCGGCCGCTGCGCGTCCCGCATTGGGCGACTACGGCGTCTGGTTTACCGTCGCCATTGCGATGATGGCCACCGCCGGTGGCATTCTGGCCAGTATTTTCGCCGTCTCACGCATGTTGGCCATGCTGACTGAAATGAAGCTGGTCCCCCACAGTCATTTCGGCATGCCCGGTAGCATCCAGAAGCACACGCTGGTTTATACCGTGGTGCTTGGGCTTATCCTCACGGCCTTCTTCGACCTGTCCCGAATTGCAGCGCTGGGCATCATTTTTTACCTGATCATGGACATTGC
>NZ_AXBZ01000028.1:0-5712 GCF_000475295.1 Alcanivorax sp. P2S70 | reverse complement strand
GGCGCGGCCTCTTGCGTTTAAAAACAGGTCAACGACGCTTCGCGACGCTATTCACTGTTAACTGTTCACTGCACCGTTTCGCCTGCCGCCTCAGCCTGCGCAGCTTGCTGCTGACGCTGTTGCTGGTACAGCGCGTCGAAGTTGATCGGCTGTAGCACCATTTGCGGGAAGGACGCTTTGGCGACCAGATCGGAGACCACCTCACGGACATAGGGGAACAACATGTTCGGGCAGTAGGCGCCGAGCAGTTGGGCTCGCTCCTCCCCGTCGATACCCTTCACGGTAAAGATTCCCGCTTGCTTCACTTCCACCAGATAGAAGGTCTTTTCTTCCTTCTCGTCTTTGGCGGTTACGGTAACAGTGAGTTCAACCTCGAACTCATCACCTTCACCAATGCGGCGAGCACCGTTATTCAGTTGTACATTTACCTTGGGTTTCCATTCCTGCAGAAACACATCCGGCGCCCCTGGGCACTCGAAGGAAGCATCCTTCAGATAAAGGCGCTGCAGTTGGAAAACCTGTTGTTGTTCGTCAGCCATGTCTCTCTCCTTACTCCCCCGAATCAGCGCTGAGCAGGCTATCCAGCTCGCCCGCGCGCTCCAGAGCATACAGTTCATCGCAACCACCGATGGGGTGGCCATTTATAAATATCTGCGGCACCGTGCGTGCCCCGCCGCGCTGCTGCATTACCAACCGCTGCTGCGGATCGCGGTCCACATCGGTGTCCTCATAGGACACATTCTTGCTGTCCAGCAAACGCTTGGCGCGAATGCAGAACGGGCACCAGGCCGTGGTATACAGCTCGACCCGTGCCATCAGCCCTTCACCACAGGCAAAGAAGCAGACCGCCAGGCGTTGATTCCGCCCTGGATCCGATAGAGATCCGCGAAGCCCTTGGTGCGAAGCTGTCTGCCAAGATGTGAGGCCTTGCTTCCCATATCACAAGTGAGAATCAATGGTTTCTCCTTGTATTTTTCCAGTTCTGCAATACGCTCTAGGGCCTGACCGGCAGGAATATTGAGGCTGCCAGCAATGTGGCCGGCGCGAAATTCATCGCCCTCACGCAAGTCGATGATCACTGCCTCCTGCTGATTGACCAGATTGGTGGCCATTTGTGGGGTCAGGGGCTTGCCGCCGCGGCGGGATTCAAGCACAAAAAAGACTGCCCATAGCAGGAAAAAAGCGGACACCAGAAGATAATGGTTACTGGCAAACTCGAAAAGCTGACTCATGAGAACCCCGGATCAAGGTATACAGCCACAGCCGGGACCGCCGTCATCGCCCCCTGCTGCAAGATAAAAGCGGCGCCAAGTATACACATCCCCGGGGGGGTAAGGTAAAACCATGCGGTTGCATATCCTGTTATTGCTCCTGCTTCCCGCTCTTGGTCTGGCGGCAGGCACGCCGACCAAGGCCGATCTGGAAGAGCTGAAATCGCAAATACGCGCCCTCAGTGACGCCCAGGGCAAGGAACTGCGGGAACGAGATGCCTTGCAGGCAGAGCTTCGTGAAGCAGACCTGCGCATCAGCCGGCTGTCAAAAGAACGCCGCCAACTGGAACGCAAGGTCAGCGAATCCCAGCAACGCCTGGATGCACTTCGTGCAGATCAGGCTCGTCTCGCCAGGGACAAACAGTCCCAACTGGCCTGGCTGGCAAAAACGGTGCGCGCCAGCTACCAAACTGGCCGGCAGGAACGGCTCAAACTGCTACTCAATCAGGAGCAGCCGGATCAGATTGCCCGATTGATGCGCTACCAGGAATATTATCAACGCGCCCGAGCCGAGCGAGTCCAGACCCTCAGCCGCGAACTTTCGGATCTTCAGGCGATCAGCGTCAGAGTCAATCAGGCCCGCAGCGCCCTGCTGGATCAACGCAGCGACGTGCAGCGGCACGCGCAGAAGCTGCAACAAGCGCAAACCGCACGGCAGCAGACTCTCGCCACCCTCAACCAGTCACTCAAGGAACGGGGCGGCAGTATCGACAGGCTGAAGTCGGACCAGAATCGGCTTGAAAAGCTGCTGGCAGACATGCAACGCAGCCTTGACGACATCCCTGCCGAGATCGGCGGCAAACCCTTTGGCAAACTCAACGGTAAACTGCCCTGGCCTGTGGAAGGCCGTATTGCTACCAGCTACAACAGTCGTCGTGAGGGCGCGCTCCGTTGGCAAGGGGTGATTCTGTCTGCACCTGCCGGCACCCCGATACGGGCCATTCATCCTGGCCGCGTGGTCTACGCTGATTGGTTACGCGGCTATGGTCTACTTACCATCGTCGACCATGGTGATGGCTACCTCACCCTGTACGGACACAATCAATCACTGCTGCGCGAAGTGGGAGAGTGGGTGGCCACGGGTGACCCGTTGGCCCTTGCCGGCAACACCGGTAGCAACCAGGGCAGCGGTTTGTACTTCGAAATTCGTCATCGAGGCAAAGCCCAGAACCCGGCCCGCTGGTGCGACCGCCGTGTTACACTGCCTACGCTGGGACGCCTTTAATTCATGCGCCGCAGCTCACAAACAACATCGTGCCGGCCACAGGAATGGCTGGCCATCCGGGGATAATGAATGCCTGAATTCACGCTGACAGCCCTGCGCTCCGCCATGCTGGCGGGGATTCTATCCGCTTTGCCTTTCGGCTTCGCTCATGCCGAGGATCCTGCCCTGGACCAGCAGGCTCGCCAGCAGGGTGTCCCCGTGGACGAGTTGCGCGCCTTCGCCGAAGTCATGGAACGGATCCGCGGTGCCTACATCGAGCAGATCGATGATCGCGAGCTGCTCGAATCGGCCATCCGCGGCATGCTGTACGAACTCGACCCTCACTCCAGCTACCTGACCCCTGACCAGTTTGACGACCTTCAGATCACCACCACAGGTGAATTTGGTGGCTTGGGCATCGAAGTCACCATGGAAGATGGTTTCGTCAAAGTGGTCACTCCCGTGGATGACTCCCCTGCCAGCAAAGCCGGCATCCAGGCCGGCGACCTGATCCTGAAAATTGACGACACCTTTGTGAAAGGGCTGTCACTGAGTGAAGCCGTGGAACTGATGCGCGGCGAAGTGGGCTCCGAAATCGAGCTCATGGTGCTGAGCGAAGGGAAAGAAAACCCCCGCCAGGTCACACTGAAGCGCGACAAGATCCAGATGCACAGCGTCAAATCACGCCTGCTGGAGCCCGGTCTGGGCTATGTCCGCATTTCCCAGTTCCAGAACAATACCGGCAGCGATACTGCAAAAGCCCTGGAGAAACTGTCCGCCAAAGGGGAATTACAAGGACTGGTTCTGGACATGCGTAACAACCCGGGCGGCGTACTGGGGGGCGCAGTAGAAGTGGCCGACCTGTTCCTGGATAAAGGCCTGGTAGTCTATACCGAAGGCCGCCAGCCTGGCAGTCGCAGCGAATTCAAGGCAACACCGGGTGACCAGCTGGCTGGCGTCCCACTGGTCGTTCTGGTCAATGGTGGCAGCGCCTCCGCTTCTGAAATTGTGGCTGGCGCCCTGCAAGACCAACACCGGGCCATCGTGGTTGGCAACCGCACCTTCGGTAAAGGCTCCGTACAAACGGTACTGCCACTCAGTAAGGACCGGGCCCTCAAACTGACGACGGCTCGTTACTACACTCCGAATGGTCGCTCGATCCAGGCGGAAGGTATCGAACCGGACATCAGTGTCGACGTGGTCACCCGGCTCGAGGTGCGTGAAGACCAACATGTCCGGGAATCGGATCTTCCCCGCCACTTGAACAATGAAAACAATGAGCAGAAAAACAGCAAGAAAACCCGCTCTCTGGCTCAGGAAGACTACGCCCTTGCGCAAGCGCTATCCGTCCTGAAAGGCGTCGTACTTGCTCAAGCCGATCACTCCGACAGCAATCCTGACCCCGACACAGAATGAGGCTTCCGCTCCTGATAACCCTGGCTGTGCTGGCCCTCAGCCAGCACAGCCAGGCCTCTCCACGGATCGCGATCATCATTGATGACCTCGGCTACAGCTATTCCCGGGGTAAAGCCATCACGGATCTTCCTGCGGATGTGACCTGTGCCGTTATTCCGTTCTCTCCCCATGGATCACGGCTGGCAGAACGCGCCAGTCTGGCTGGCAAGGAGGTCATCGTGCACATGCCCATGGCCGCCCAACAACAGGCCAGACTCGACCGGGGCGGGCTGACGCTGGGCATGCAGCAGACGGAGATATTGCAGGCAGTGCGCGAGGCGCTAGGGCAGGTTCCCCAGGCCCGCGGGCTCAATAATCACATGGGCAGCGCCCTGACAGAGCAGGCCGAACCCATGGGCTGGTTGATGGGCGAACTGAAAGCGCACCAGCTATTCTTTGTGGACAGCCGCACCAGCGGCCGCTCTGTAGCGCAGCGCACCGCCCAGCGTGTCGGCATCGCCAGCGCAGGGCGAGATATCTTCCTGGATAATCAGCGCGATCTCGCCAGCATCAATCGTCAGTTCAACAAGCTGCTCCAGCTGGCACGACAGCGCGGGCAGGCAATCGCCATAGGCCACCCCTACCCGGAAACCGTGCACTACCTACAGCAAGTGCTGCCCCTGATGGAGCAAGCAGGCATTGAGGTCGTGCCGGTCTCGGACCTGCTGGAGGCGCCGGCAGTGAACACCGCCGATGCCTCCCCACAGGCTCAGGCAGAATCCTGAGCCCGGCCAATCCCGGTCATACGCGCATAGCCAATCATCAGGAAGCCGAACACAAACATCAGCACCCCATACACCGCTGACGGCACTGACATCGCCTCGGATTGCAGTAACGTCAGTGTCACCATCAACCCCAGCGTGCCATTCTTGATGCCAAGCTCGATAGCCACGGTAAAAGCCTGATCACGGCTGAGGCCAATCAGACGCCCGCCGACCATACCGAGCACGATGCCGGCCACATTGAGGATGATGGCAGACACACCCGCCTGCTTGAACAGATCCAGCGCCTCTTCGCCCAGCTCGATCAACAGCAACGCAATCACGGCCACCAACACCAGCAACCCGAGCAGACCGACGGCTTTCTCTCCTTTTTCCGCCCAGGACTGACGAAAATGCCGAATGGCCATGCCGATCGCGACAGGCAGGAGAATGATGACGATCAGGGTGATGATGGTGCGCAGCACCGGCAACTCGAAGCTTTGTGACGAGTCCTGAAAGCGCTCCAGTGCCCAGCCGGTGAACGCGGGCAAGGTCAACACCGTGATCAGACTGGCAAGCACCGTCAGCACGATGGACAGCGCCACATCCCCGCGCCCCAGATAGACGAACAGGTTGGACGTGGTTCCCCCCGGGCAGGCCGCAATCACGATCAGGCCAACCGCCAATGCCGGAGACAAATCCATGGCATGGGCCACGCCCAGAGCAATCAAGGGAAGCAGGAGGATTTGGCAAACCAGCCCGTAGGCGGTGCCTCGCGGGGCGATGGCGACTTCCCGGAAGTCGCGCGGGGTGAGGGTCATACCCATCCCCACCATGATCAGAAACAGGGATATCGGCAACCCGATATCAATCAATGCGCTGGAACCCATGTTTTACTCTCCCGTGGTCTTCTTATGTTTTGTTGTCGCAAAACATCGAGAGTAAAACAGGGTTCCATTTATGGCCAGTATTAGGGAGCCCCTGAATAACTCCTTGCACGCTCAGTCTTTCAGGCTGGCTCACAATCTAGGCGCGGTTTTGAAGGTGTATGTCCATCCATCGAGAAAGCGCAACAACGAGT
>NZ_AXBZ01000027.1:0-1672 GCF_000475295.1 Alcanivorax sp. P2S70 | reverse complement strand
TGGGAAGCACAACAGGCCACCCATCTGGTGGCAGGCCGCTAGGGAGCCTCTGAATAACTCCTTGCGTGCTCAGTCTTTCAGGCTGGCTCACAATCTAGGCGCGGTTTTGAAGGTGTATGTCCATCCACCGAGAAAGCGCAACAACGAGTGTGGGCCAGCCTGGAAGACCCGAAGGGCGCTCCAGGTCACGCTGAGCATGCAAGGAGTTATTCAGAGGCTCCCTAAGCCTAATACACAACTATAAAAGGTATCGATGGCCCGCACGGAAGACGGGACCGACGAACCGGCACACTCCCGAAGCCTGAAGGAATGACAAGAATGCGTAGAGCGGTCGCAGAAGTGGGAAGTAACGACAAGGATCGAAATTTTGTCACAGCGTTGGCCCGGGGGCTCGATATCCTGCGCTGTTTCGGACCTTCCGATGAATATCTTGGCAATGCGGAGCTGGCCAAACGGACCAGTATTCCGCGGCCGACGGTGTCGCGAATGACAGCGACCCTGACTCAGCTGGGCTACCTGCGTTATGTCCCGCAGCTCGAAAAGTACCGGCTGGGGCCGGGGGTGCTCGATCTCGGGTATCGCTATCTGGCCAGCGAAGGGGTGCGCGATCTGGCGCGTCCCTATATGCAGGAGCTGGCCGATGCCACCGATTGCATGGTGGCGATTGGTGCCCCGGACGGCGCGCAGGTGACTTACATCCAGGTGTGCCAGGGTAATGGTCCTCTGGTGCTGCGTCTGGATATTGGTTCACGGGTCCCGATGGCCACATCGGCACTGGGGCGAGCCTTTCTGGCGGCCACTCCGGCGTCAGAGCGGGAAATGTATTACGAACAGATTCGCAGCCAGGATCCGGCAAACTGGCCGGCCATAGAACGCAGCCTGCAAGAGGCCTACAAGGAATACGAGGAGTTTGGCTTCTGTACTTCCGATGGCGAATGGAACCGGGATGTGAGTGGCGTGGCTGTGCCGCTGATTCTGGATGGGGGTGCCCAGGTGGTGCCTTTCAATTGTGGTGGCTCTTCGCTGCGCTTGAGCCGTCGTACCCTGATCGAAAATCTGGGCCCGCGCCTGAAAGATGTGGTGGGGCAGGTGGCGCAGATGGTTCAGGGGCGTAGCCAGGCCTGATACACCAATAGAAGGATTGCCGATGGATGCTGTTTCTCCGCACAACGGAGTTTTCCTGGACGCTGCCAATGCCCGTTTTTCCACGGGCTTTCCCGCCGAGGTCGGTTTTCACTTTCTCGAATGGCAGGAAGGCCGGGCGGTGTTGGGTCTCAATATTGATGCCCGACATCTCAATCTGGCCAATGTCATTCATGGTGGGGTGCTGGCGACATTGATGGATGTGGCGGGGGCCTGTGCGGGGACATGGAACGCGGACCCTCGCAGCATTCGCAAGGCCGTCACCCTGTCCATGACGACCACCTTTACCGGCCAGGCCAGCGACGGGTTGATTCGTTGCATCGGTACCCGGCGCGCAGGGGGCTCGCGCATCTATAACAGCACCATGGAAGTGTTTGACGAACACGACAATCTGCTCGCCATGGGCGAGGCGACTTTCCGGCTTCGCAGTACCTGATTTGGACAGGGCGGGGGATGACCCCGCGCCCTGTTGTTGTTTCCTTAGGGAGCCTCTGAATAACTCCTTGCGTGCTCAGCGTGACCTGGAGCG
>NZ_AXBZ01000026.1:0-6475 GCF_000475295.1 Alcanivorax sp. P2S70 | reverse complement strand
GAACTGCGGGCCCGGGAGAAAACCTCGGGCGCGATCAAGGCGCTGCTGGATCTGGCACCGGCGACGGCCCGAAAGCTGGATGACCAGGGCGACGAGTCCGATGTGTCGCTGGATCAGGTCAAGGTGGGTGATCGCCTGCGAGTGCGCCCGGGGGACAAGGTGCCGCTGGACGGTGAGTTACTTGAAGGCAGCTCCAACGTGGATGAGTCCATGGTGACCGGTGAGCCTCTTGCAGTCAGCAAAAAGTCTGGCGACCAAGTGATTGGCGGCAGTATTAACCAACAGGGCAGCTTTATCATGCGGGCCGACAAGGTTGGCCGGGACACCATGCTTTCCCAAATCGTGCAGATGGTGGCCAGCGCCCAACGCAGCCGCGCACCGATCCAGGGGCTTGCCGATAAGGTGGCGAGCTGGTTTGTGCCCACCGTGATCCTAATTGCCATTGTTGCCTTTATAGCCTGGTCATTCCTTGGGCCGACACCGCCCATGGCGTTCGGGCTGATTGCGGCGGTCAGTGTTCTGATCATTGCCTGCCCTTGCGCACTGGGTCTGGCAACGCCCATGTCGATCATGGTAGGTGTTGGCCGCGGCGCCCAAAGTGGTGTGCTGATCCGCGATGCGGAAGCCCTTGAACGCATGGAAAAGGTAGATACGGTGGTAGTGGATAAGACCGGCACGTTGACAGAGGGGCAGCCACAAATCACCCGAATTGTTACAGCGAATGGGTACGATGACGATGCTTTGATGCGTTTTGCGGGCGGACTCGAGAAAGGCAGTGAGCATCCACTGGCCCACGCCATTCTGGACAAAGCCAAGGGCATGGAGCTGAAGCTGCCGGATGCGGAAGACTTCGATTCTCCCAACGGTAAAGGGGTAACAGGAAAAATCGACGGCAAGCGGGTGCTGCTTGGTAATCGTCTTCTCATGGAGTCGGAGAATGTCGACACCACTAGATTTGACAGCGATGCCGACGAGCATCGCAAAGATGGTGCTACCGTGATTTTTGCCGCCGTTGATGGAAAAATCGCTGGGCTGTTGGCCATCTCCGATCCCATCAAGAGAACGACCCACGCTGCTATTGTCGCGCTGCAAAAAGACGGCATTCGAGTGGTCATGCTGACTGGCGATAACTACACCTCGGCCGAGGCGGTTGCTCGCAAATTGCATATCGATGAAGTGGAAGCGGAGGTGCTGCCGGAAGATAAGGGCAAGATCGTCCAGCGTCTGAAAGATGAAGGGGGTGTTGTCGTGATGGCGGGTGATGGCGTTAACGACGCGCCTGCATTGGCAACGGCGGACGTGGGGGTGGCCATGGGCACCGGCACAGATGTGGCCATCGAAAGCGCGGGCATTACGCTGCTGCGCGGCGACTTGATGGGTATTGTAGAAGCGCGTCGTCTGTCGCTGGCGACCATGCGCAATATCCGACAGAACCTGTTCTTTGCTTTTGTGTACAACTCCGCGGGCGTTCCGATTGCGGCGGGGGTTTTGTACCCGTTCTTCGGGATACTGCTTTCACCGATCTTCGCGGCTGCTGCAATGTCGCTGTCGTCTTTCAGCGTGATTGTGAATGCATTGCGCCTGCGAGTTATCAAGCTTGGCCCCAAGTAATAATCGCTGGTGCCGTACACTATTGATCGAACCATAGAAGATGCTGATTTTGAGGTGGTTGACAAACGAGCGCGTCAGTCTCTCACGGATAACTGCTTCGGGGTGCTGATCGAAATCGACGTCAAAACCACGATGAAGGAGAAGCTGGGCACGGAAATACCTGCCTACCGGATCTTTGGGCATGCAATCCTAGGCCATCGGCGTGGAGCCTCGAGTAGGGGCTATTTTGCCATAGCTGGCGCCTTAAGCGACTTCATCCGTGATCTGTTGACCGTGATCAAGTTCCACGGGGTTTGCTCAGCCCGTTCAACTTTAATCCAACTCATTGTGATTAACTCTCTAGGTGTGTAAAGCCAACAGGTTGCTTATAACAGGAAGTCTGCTGATGCGCGGTCGCAGATAACGGCTTTGCAATCGCTTGAGAAGCAACTCGTTTCCCTGAGAGCGAGGTGCAACGATGGCCGTGAAGTTGATGCTTGCGGGGTTCTTGCTGGCATCAGCGAGGGCATCTTACAACCGCAATAGATCAAAGTGTCGATTTTATAGTTCTTAACCACGCCGCCACCTGTCGACATAAGCCTCGGTACCCAGCATGCCAACAGGCGCCTGGAATGGCATCGAGAGACACTTTCACGCTTCATCAAGTAATGCTATTGAAGGCTGTGGCGTAGAGAAGAGCATGCCAGAGGGAGCAGAGCTGGCGATCAATAGTTACATAGCTCAATATTAAACGTTGACATGGGGGCTACCCCAAGGTTTATGTTGTTAATAGCACATTGCTTCGGACTATGCTGACACCATATGTTTATTGCTCGGTTTTTCATTAGTTGCCTATTTCTGCTTAGCATCTCCTTGCAGGGGATGGCAGCGGTGCAATTGGCGCAGCCTTGCCCCATGGAACAAACCATGATGCAGGCAGACATGGATGACCGTTGCAGCATGATGTCCGCCATGCCACAAAACGATTGTTGTCTGGATGGTCAATCCAACACGCACAGCGGCCCGGTTTGCAAGCCTGGCCAGGAGTGCCATGCTGGGCAGCTCTCGATCATGAATACGGCTCCGGCGGTTTCTTTTCAGGCAGCAAATCCGGCTACCCCTCATTTTTCTAACCCTCTCTATCTCCCCCTTGCCTTATCTACCATCTGGCGACCGCCTCTAGCACTTTCTCACTGATCTTTTCGGGGTCCGGCCTGGTCTGGGCCCACTGAGGGCGCGTTGCGCGCCATGATCCGTGTTGGAGTGACACATGTATTGGATATTTCTGAGCGCCGGCCGGTATCGGCGCGCACTCGGCTGGCTAGCGCCCTCCCTGCTGCTAGCTAGTGTCCAGGCGTTTGGGGCAGAAGGCCTGACTTTTAATCAGGCGCTACAGCTCGCCTTACGTCAATCACCGGAATTGCGGGCGGAATCGGCCCGCGTCGAGGCCGCTCAGCAGGCAGAAGGGCCTGCCGATGCTTTGCCCGATCCCACCCTGATTCTTGGCCTCGACAATGTACCTGTGGATGGCGCCGATCGTTACAGCCTGTCGAGTGATTTCATGACCATGCAGCGTATTGGTGTAACCCAGCGTTTCCCCAATCGCAGCAAACGCACAGCAAGGGCAGAAGGTGCCAGACAGCAAATCGGCTTAACGGAGGCCACGAAAGAGGCCACTCGTCTGGCCGTGCTGCGTCAGACCGCTCAAGCCTGGATTGAGCTCCACACTCTGGATCGTCAACTAGTCCTGCTGGAAGAACTCATTGCTGAAAATCGTTTGTTCGACAAGGCAGTGCGTGCCCGGCTTTCATCGGGTCAAGGAAAGGCTATTGATAGCGTGGCACCCAGGCAGGAAGCCGTGACATTACTGGATCGGCGAGATGCTCTTCTGGCCAGGCAACGCCAGGCTAAGGCTCGTTTAATACGCTGGCTGGGGGAAGCCGGCCGGCAATCACCGGCTGGCCAAGCACCTGATTTCGCCATCAATGCTGAACAGTTACTGAATAGCCTGCATAAGCACCCTGAACTTGAGATAGCGTCGCGTCAGGCTTCTGTCGCCCAGGCTAACGCGGACGAGGCTCGTGCCGCCAAGAAGCCGGACTGGGCTTTAACTCTGGCTTATATGAATCGTGAAGAATTCAGTGACATGGCGATGCTACAGGTCAATGTGGACCTGCCATTGTTCAGCCGGTCGCGCCAGGGGCCTCGCATTGCCTCGGCGGAAGCTGAGTGGCAAGCACTGGAATCTCGTGCAGAGGCGGTACGTCGCGAACATGAAGCGATGCTGCAGAGCGATCTGGCCGAATATGAACGCCTGGAACGCACGCTTGCCCGGCAACGGGAGCGACTGGTGCCTCTGGCAAAAGAGAAAGTGGGATTGGCTAGGGCCGCTTGGCGCGGCGGTGATGGCAGTTTGGCCGATCTTGTACGGGCACGTAGCGAATGGCTGGACGCCAAACTGAAGGAGATTGATCTCAGCGGGCAGTATGACCAGCAGGCAGCCGCCCTCCATTTTACCTACGACCACCACGGCATGGTGGGCGAGGAGCAAGATAATGAACATTAAACGCAATGCCTTGATCGGTTTGGCTGCCTCGCTGTTGTTGCTAGCCGGAATATATTTGGGCCGTTACGTCACCCCTTCGCAGAGCAGTATATCGATGGCGATGGACAGCGGTGAAACCAACAGCAAAGCGGATGAAAAGGAAGTGCTGTACTGGTATGACCCTATGTATCCCCAGCAGCACTTTGACGAGCCCGGGCCCTCACCTTTCATGGATATGGAGTTGGTGCCCCGTTATGCCAATGGTGGTGATGATAGCGATCAGCCAACGGTCCGTATTGATGCAGCCATGGTACAAAATCTGGGAATTCGCAGTGCCTCGGTGGTCGTGGCTCAGTCACAATCTCAGCTTGATGTCACGGGGTTGATTGCTTACAACGACCGCGCCCTGACACGCCTGCAAAGCCCCGCGCCTTCCTTCGTAGACAAGGTCTGGCCTCTGGCTGAGGGCGACACTATCTCCAGTGGTCAGCCGCTGATGCAATTGAGAGTTCCGGCCTGGACTGGAGCTCAGCATGAATGGCTGGCCGTGCTCGGCAGCGGCAACAACGAACTGATCGTCGCCGGGCGGGAGCGCCTGTTGTCATTGGGCATGCCTGCATCCCTGATCCGAAGTATTGAACGCCAACGTAAACCGCTGGAAACCTGGACGGTGACAGCTCCGCATGATGGCGTGATACGCAGTCTCAATGCTCGTGCTGGCATGACGCTGTCGGCCGGTGCTCCCGTGGCGGAGATTCAGTCACTCAACCCCGTGTGGGTGGAGATAGCAGTCCCGGAACGCCAATTGGGGCAAGTCAGTAGTGGTAACGCTGTTGACGTGACCGTTCAAGGAGTGAAGCCAGCACTGCGTGAGGGGCAAGTTGCCGACATTCTGCCTCTGGTGGATCAGTCCAGCCGAACTGTGCCGGTGCGAGTGACCTTGTCCAATGACGAGGGTGATCTGCGTCCGGGCATGAGCGCTCAGGTACGCATTCATGGCGAAGCCACACAGAAAGCATTGGCCGTACCAACCGCAGCCTTATTGCATACAGGAAAGCGCAGCCTGGTGATGCTTGATGAGGGGGAGGGTCGATATCGTCCGCAGGCAGTGTTGCCGGGGGGCGAGCTGGGAGACCAAACGCTGATCCTGGCAGGGCTGAAGGAAGACCAGAAGGTGGTTGTCAGTGGTCAGTTCCTGCTCGATTCCGAAGCCAGCCTGCAAGGCATTGCCGTTCAGGAGCTGGCTATGTCAGATGAGACGGAAATGATGAACGCACTGCACTATGCCGAAGGTGTTGTCGAGCAACTGAATGGCAGCAAAATAATGCTGGACCATGGCCCTTTCAAGAGCTTGTCCATGCCTGCCATGACCATGCGTTTTAACCTGGCGAATGAACAAGTAGGCAAAGGGATATCGGTAGGTGATCGCGTGCGCATTGGCATTCGTGATACAGACAAAGGGTTGATTGTGGAGCGCCTAGAAAAGCAGGTGGCGGAACAAAAAGACACCCAAGTGAATTCGTTGCATTACGCCGAGGGGGTTATCGAGGGGCTATCCGACGGCAAGGTCAAGCTTAAACACGGTCCTTTTAAGACGCTCGGTATGCCTCGCATGACCATGCGCTTTCGTCTTGCCAGCGAACAGGTGGCCAGCGATATAGCAGTGGGCGATCGTGTGCGCGTCGGCGTCAAAGATACCGATAATGGCTTGACTGTGGTGTCTCTCGACAAACAGGAGGTTGCACCATGATCGCTACCCTGATTCGCTGGTCGTTGGCTAACCGATTTTTGGTGCTGCTGGCGACGCTGTTCATGAGTGCGTGGGGGATCTGGTCTATCAACAATACCCCCGTAGATGCTTTACCGGATCTGTCCGATGTACAGGTGATTATCCGCACCAGTTACCCAGGTCAGGCACCGCAGCTGGTGGAAAAACAGGTTACCTATCCACTTGCCACCACCATGCTGGCCGTGCCAGGTGCGCGCACAGTACGTGGTTACTCGTTCTTCGGTGATAGTTATGTTTACGTGTTGTTTGAAGATGGTACCGACTTGTATTGGGCACGCTCACGGGTGTTGGAATACCTTAGTCAGGTCCAGTCTGAATTGCCGCGTACAGCACGACCATCACTTGGGCCAGACGCTACCGGTGTCGGCTGGATTTATCAGTACGCATTGATCGATCGCACCGGCCAGCATGATCTATCGCAACTAACCTCGATACAGGACTGGTTTCTAAAATACGAGCTGCAGACTCTGCCTGACGTTGCAGAAGTGGCAACCATAGGCGGCATGGTACGTGAATATCAGGTAGTCCCTGGGGTTCTACCCCGTTTCCAC
>NZ_AXBZ01000025.1:0-187028 GCF_000475295.1 Alcanivorax sp. P2S70 | reverse complement strand
TAGATTGCGAACCAGCCTGAATGACTGAGCATGCAAGGAGTTATTCAGAGGCTCCCTAGTCTAGTCTGAACGGAGGGAGGTGCAAGGAAGGCATTGCCGCCGGTGTTTGCTACAATGGCCGGCCTTTCGTTTTCTATGATTCAGGAGATCCCATGCGTCCTTCCGGTCGAGCCACTGATGAACTGCGTGAACTGAGCTTTACCCGCAACTACACCGTTCATGCCGAGGGCAGTGTGCTGGTGGCCTTCGGGAACACCAAGGTGCTGTGTACCGCGTCCGTGGAAGAAGGGGTGCCACGCTTCCTGAAAGGCAAGGGCCAGGGTTGGCTGACCGCCGAATACGGCATGCTGCCCCGCTCCACCCATACCCGCTCCGGCCGTGAGGCCTCCCGTGGCAAGCAGGGGGGGCGTACCCTGGAAATCCAACGCCTGATCGGCCGTTCGCTGCGTGCCGCGGTGGATCTGAGCAAGCTGGGCGAGCGCACCATCTATCTGGACTGCGATGTGCTGCAGGCCGATGGCGGTACCCGCACGGCCTCCATCTCCGGTGCCTGCGTGGCGCTGGTCGATGCCTTTACCCACCTGCTGGAAACCAAGAAGATCAAGGATGACCCGCTTAACGGCCTGGTCGGTGCGGTCTCCGTGGGCGTTTATAAAGACACCCCGGTGCTGGATCTGGACTATGCTGAGGATTCCAACGCCGGGACTGATATGAATGTAGTGATGACCCAGCAAGGCGGCTTTATCGAGATTCAGGGCTCCGCCGAAGGCGCGCCGTTTACTCGCGAGCAGTCCGATACCCTGCTGGGCCTGGCGGAAAAGGGCATCAATGACATCATCAAGGCACAACAGAGCGTATTGGGCTGGTAAATCATGACCATCAAGAACTACAAGAAGCATTTCCTGCGTTTCGCCCAGGAGCGCGACGCCCTGAAATTTGGTGAGTTTACGCTCAAGTCCGGTCGCACCAGTCCGTACTTCTTTAACGCGGGCACCTTTAACACCGGTGAAGCACTGGCGCGGCTGGGGCGCTATTATGCGGATGCGATCATGGCATCTGGCCAGAAATTCGATATGTTGTTCGGACCAGCCTACAAAGGCATCCCGCTGGTAGCGGCGGTGTCGGTGGCGCTGGCTGAGCATCACGGTCAGGATTTGCCCTGGGCCTTTAACCGCAAGGAAGCCAAGGATCATGGCGAAGGCGGCTGGCTGGTCGGGGCTCCCCTGCAGGGCCGGGTGCTGGTGATTGATGATGTGATTACGGCAGGGACAGCCATCAGAGAAGTGGCTGCCTTGTTCGAAAAGACCGACGCGACCATGGCGGGTGTCATGGTGGCTCTGGATCGTCAGGAGCGCGGCAAGGGCGAGCTGTCGGCTATTCAGGAAGTGGAAAAGACATTGGGGGTGCCGGTCGGCAGTATCGTGGCAATGAACGATATTATCGACTGGCTTGAGCAGCAACCGGACAGCGGGCCCATGGTGGCGAAGATGCGCGGGTACCGGGAGCGCTACGGAGTGGAATAACAAAATGCGAAGCCTTTTGGTTGTCATCGTGCTGGCTTTATCGCTACCTGCCTGGTCGGCATCGGGTGTGCGTGCCAGTGATCGTCTGCCCCACGGGGCCTATTTTCGTCATGTCACAGCCGATGGTGTCGTACACCTCAACCGTACACTGTCGAATGCGGCCATCGAGGCGGGTTACCAGCTGATCGACAAGCATGGCCGGGTTTTGGAAGAGGTGGATGGCGTCAAACTGAATGATGAAGAGGCGCGGGAGCGCCGTCTTCAGCAGGCCAGACAGAGGCGCGAGGATGCGGTTCTTTTAAGGCTCTACGCCGGCCCGGATGATGCGATGCGAGCCCGCGACCGCAAAGTGGATGCGCTGGAGTTGGCGATCAGTTACGAAGAAAACAACCTGGCGCAGCTGCAGATGAAGCTGGATGATGAAATTGCGGTGGCTGCGCGGAGTGAGCAAAGCGGGAAGGATGTGCCTGAGGGTGTTCAGGACGCGATTGTTCGCTTGCAGCGGCAGATTTCGCTCTCGGAAAAAAAGCTGGCGGGCTATGACGTCGAAATCGGCGAAGTGAACGAAGAGTATGCTCCGATCATTCAGCGACTTGAGGAGATTAACGCCGATCGCTGAGCCGGGCCGCGCCAGCGCGTCACGGTGATCCAGTGGCATAGCCTTTCGCTTTCAGTAGTTCTGCCAGCGTCACATCCTTGGCCTGCAGGCCCTGTTCTGCCCCGGGTAGCCCCACGGTGCTGAGACCGGTCCGCATGGGGTATTGCCCGGTAATAAAGGCAGCGCGGCCCGCAGTGCAGGAAGCTTGTGCGTAGTGATCCATGAAGATCATGCCGTCGTTGGCGATGCGGTCGATGTTTGGCGTGGTGCCCCCCATCATGCCGCGGTGGTAGGCGCTGATATTCCACATGCCCACATCATCACCCCAGATCACCAGGATGTTGGGACGCTTCTCTTCGCTGGCTGAGGATTCGGCGCAGGCTGTATTGGCCAGTGCCGTTAACAGCAGCATGGGTAGCAGTAACATCCTTTGGATCATGGGGCTCTCCTTGTTTTCAGATGTGTGGTGATCTCATCATCGACTCCCAGCATGGCAGAATGTTGAAGGTGATTCACTTGAACAGCCGTTGCTTCAACGCTTCACGCGCGCCCTGCACGATGGCATAGAACGCCGGGATCATGGGCGTGCCGATCAGCAATGCCGCCAGCATGCCCCACATCACCGTATGGCCCAGTGAAAGCTGACTGAACATGCCGGCGCCACTGGCGAAGGCCAGTGGCAGGATGCCCAGCACAAAGGAGAGGGCCGTCATGCACACAGCGCGGAAGCGCAGGCGGCCGGCTTCGGCGGCGGCCTCCAGAATGCTCAGCCCTTCCTGCTCGCGCCGTTCGCGGGCGAATTCCACGATCAGGATGGCGTTCTTGGCGGCGAGACCAATGAGCAACACCAGCCCCACCTGGGCGAACAGATCCAGTGCCCCCAGTTGAGGAATGCCGATTTGTCCCACCATCAGCAGGCCGCCGATGGCGCCGGCAACGGCAATGGGCACCACCAGAATAATGGCGGCAGGGACGGACCAGCTTTCATACTGGGCAACCAGGAAAAGGTAAATAAAGACCATGGCCAGAGCGAAGGCGATGCCAATCTGGCTGCCGGCCTTGCGTTCCTGATAGCTCTGTCCGGTCCATTCCACCTGATAACCTTCTGGCAAAACCTCTGCGGCAATGCGTTCGAGTTCGTCCATGGCATCGCCACTGGCTACCCCGTCAGCAGGCTGGGCACGCAAGATGGCCGAACGGTAGAGGTTGTAACGGTTGCTGATATCCGCGCCGAGAACCGGTTCGGTGGTCAGCAAGGTGGACAAGGGCACCATGTCGCCATTGTTGCTGCGTGCATACAGGCGCTCCAGGTCCTTGAGGTCGGAGCGATAGCTGGGGTCTGCCTGCATCATCACCCGGAATGTGCGCCCAAACAGAGAGAAGTCATTGATGTAACTGGAGCCCAAATGGCTTTGTAGGGCCGCAAAAATATTGGTGAGCGGCACCTGCAGGGTTTTGGCCTTGTTGCGATCAATGTCGATGCGATACATGGGGACATTGGCCCGGAAGCTGGTATAGGCGCTACCAATCAGGGAGGACTGGTTTGCTGCCGCGGTCAATATTTGCATGGCGCCGGCCAGATCCGCATGGCTGCGGCCCAGAGTGTCTTCCAGCACCAGTTCAAGCCCGCCAACAGCACCCATACCAGGGACGGAAGGGGGCGGGAAGGATTGAATCTGTGCTTCCGGAATACTCTGATAGGCCTGCTGCGTCACCCGTGCGGAAACGGCCAGTGAGATGTCCTTGAAATCGGGTCGTTCATCCCAGTGCTTGAGCACCACAAAGCCGGTCCCGCCATTACTCTGTACCCCCCCTGTCAGCATCGAAAAACCGGCGATCATCGTCGCAGACTCTACGGCGGGATCATTGTTCAGCAAGGTCTGAACCTGTTCCACCACCGCTTCGGTACGATTAATAGAGGCCGCGTCGGGCAGCTGCACGTTGACCAGCAGCAACCCCTTGTCTTCCGCTGGGACAAAACCCGTGGGAACGGCCCGGGCAGCAAAGAGCAGCCCGACCATGATGACCGCATACAGGGCCAGGGTGAGTCCGCGTCGACCCAGCAGGCCGGCAACGATTCGGGAATAGCCTAGGGTTACCTTGGCAAAGCCGTTGTTGAACGCACGGTACCAGCGGGCTTCTCCCTTGTCGCGACGTAGTACCAGACTCGCGACTGCCGGGCTCAGGCTCAAAGCACAAATGGATGAAATCACCACGGCCACACAAATGGTGACCGAGAACTGGTTATACATGATGCCGGTAATCCCGGGCATTAAGGCTACTGGCACGAACACGGCCAGCAATACCAGTGTGGTCGCAATGATCGGGCCGGTGACTTCTTCCATGGTGCGGGTCACTGCGTCGCGGGTGCTGATGTGCGGATCTTCATGCAAGTGCCGGTCGGTGTTTTCGACGACCAGGATGGCATCGTCCACCACGATGCCGATCGCCAGGATCAGACCGAACAGGGTGATGGTGTTGATGGACATATCGGCGACCAGCATCACGGCCAGGGTACCGATCAGGGAGACGGGAATGACCACAGTGGGGACCAGCGTCGGGCGCCAGTCACCAAGAAAAATAAAGGTGATGAGGATGACCAGACCGACAGCCATAATCAGAGAGGATGTGACTTGCTGGATCGCCACTTCCACATAGCGTGTGGTGTCATAGCCGATGGCGTATTCGAGGCCATCAGGGAAGGTTTCGCTCAACGACTCGAGGGCGTCTTTAAGTGCGTCCCCGGTGGCAAGGGCATTGGCGCCCGGGGCCAGATAAGCCGCCATCACCGTGGTGGGGTGGTTCTGGTAATTGGCGGCAATACTGTAGGAGAGCTGGCCGAGTTCGATTCGGGCCACATCGCCCAAGCGCACCATGGCGCCGTTTTCATCCGCCCGAAGAATAATGTCTTCGAACTGCTTCACATCCTTGAGTCGGCCCTCCAGCTGCAGGGTGTATTCCGTACTCAATTTGCCATCAAAGGGCGGAGCGCCAATCTTGCCTGCCGGTGCTTGAACATTCTGCTCATTGAGGGCTGCAGCAATGTCTTCCGGGGTGATACCAAGCGCGGTCATTTTGGGCGGATCCATCCACAGGCGCATGGAATAATCTGCTGAGCTGAATACGCTAACGTCGGAAACGCCATCGACACGTTTGAGAGGGTTCTGCACGTTCAGCAAGCTGTAATTGGCGATGAACAGTTCATCGAGCGAGCCGTCCGGGGAATATAGATTGACGGTAAAGAGAATATCCGGAGAGCTCTTGTCGATGGTGAGTCCCTGGGCCCGGACCTCTGCCGGTAGCGAAGGCTCTGCCAGTTTGACCCGGTTCTGGACTCTCACCAGGGCCATGTCCGGGTCTTCGCCGACCTCAAAGGTAATCGCCAGGGAGTAGCTGCCGTTGTTGGAGGAGCTGGACGACATGTACTCCATGCCTTCTACCCCGTTGACCACATCCTCGATGACCTGGCCCACGGACTCTTCCATGATAGCTGCCGAGGCGCCTGGCCAACTGGCACTGACCGAGATCTGGGGAGGGGCCACTTCCGGGTATTCGGACACCGGCAGCAATTTCATGGCCAGCAACCCGGTGAAGGTAATCACCAGGCCCACCACCATGGCCAGTTTGGGACGTTGAATAAAGACGCTGCTGATCACTGGGCGTCTCCCTCGCTGTCACTGTCTGGTTGCCCGCTGGGCGCGTTTTCGGGGGTGCTGCCAGTATGGGCGGTGGTGGCCGGTTTGTAGTCCGAGGCAACCACTTCGCTACCCGGGCGGACTTTCTGAATGCCGCGCAAGATCACCCTGTCACCAGCTTGCAGCCCTTCACTGACCAGCACGTTTTCGCCGAACCGGTCTCCCGTCATGAGGTTGTTCCGCAGTACCCGGTTTTCCTGGTTAACGGTGAAGACATAGGTGCCTTGCTGATCTACCTGCAACGCGGCCTGTGGAATCATCAGCCCCTGAAGCGTGTCGATCAGGCGGACATGGGCTTGCACGAACATGCCCGGGCGCAACAGGTCGCGGGGGTTGGGCATGGCGGCGCGTACTTCCACGGTGCCGGTATTGGTGTTTACCCGGTTAGAGACATAAACAATGTTGCCGGTGTAGGGGTAGCGGCTGCCGTTGGGCATATCCAGAGCAACTTCAATCTCGGAAGGTTTGGGCTGTTTGTCGCTCATGGCGGCTTCGGTGAGCAATTTTTCGGGAATCTGGAAGACCGCCTGCATGTCATTGCCGCCCACCAGGGTGGTCAGTGTGCCAAAGCCCGGGCTCACCACATCGCCTACCGAGGCGATGGAGCGCCCGACACGCCCCGCTTGAGGGGCGGTGATGTGGGTATAGGAGAGGTCAACCTGGGCGCTTTCCAGTGCCGCTCTCGCCGATTGCTCGGCCGCGTCGGCTTCCTGTTGCCGGGCTTTCAGTGTGTCGTACTCCGAGTCGGAGATGTAACCCTTCTCCACCAGCTTGTTGGCCCGGCTGAAGTTGCTCCTGGCTTCCCGAAGGTTGGCTTTGGCTCGTTCGTGTTCGGCTCTGGCTTTGGCCAGCGCGGCTTCATAAGGTGCCGGATCGATGTCGAACAAGGGGGCCCCTGCCTCCACGACATCCCCTTCCCGAAAGTGAACGGCAGTCAGTTTGCCGGACACCTGGGCGGTGATATTCACATCACTGCGTGAGTCAATCCTGGCGGTGAAGGTGCGTTCTGGCTGGTAGGGCTGTTCGCTGGCCGTGACCACAAACACTTCAGGGGGCGGAGCGGCCGGTGGCGGTGTGTCGTCACAGGCGGTAAACAAAAAAGCCGTAAGGGGTAAGCCGAATTTGATCCAACGCATGGATAATTTTCTCCGTGTCGCATGTCGGTGGCAACGTCACCGAATCCCTGTATGTTCTAGTTGTGGAGCCACTTTATCACGAAGCCTGTGACAGGGTTGTTGGCGGTTTCACGTTAGCTTGCAGGTATTAGGTATAGCTATCGGTTTGTTTGGCAAAGATGAATAGAGCTATCAAAGAGCGAGGACTAAGGTAGACCCATATTTAACGCGCTAACCAACACGGACAGGGAGAAGTGTTATGGCTGACGGAAACAAGTGCCCGGTGGCACATGCCGCTGGCGGCGGGACCACAAACCAGGACTGGTGGCCGAACCAGTTGCGTTTGGACCTGCTGAGTCAGCACTCAAACAAGTCGGACCCCATGGGCGAGGACTTCGATTATGCCGAGGAATTTAGCCAGCTGGATCTGGCCGCGGTTAAGGCGGATCTTCGCAAGGTAATGACGGATTCCAAAGACTGGTGGCCGGCTGATTTCGGTCACTACGGCGGCCTGTTTATCCGCATGGCCTGGCACAGTGCCGGCACCTACCGTCTGGCCGATGGCCGCGGCGGTGGTGGCCGTGGCCAGCAGCGTTTCGCCCCGCTCAACAGCTGGCCGGACAACGGCAACCTGGACAAGGCCCGGCGCCTGATCTGGCCGGTGAAGCAGAAGTACGGTCGCAAGATTTCCTGGGCAGACCTGATGATCCTCACCGGTAACGTGGCGCTGGAATCCATGGGCTTCAAAACCTTTGGTTTCGCTGGCGGCCGTGAAGATGTCTGGGAGCCGGATCACGATGTCTACTGGGGTGCCGAGAAAGGCTGGCTGGATGGCGACAAGCGCTACGCCGAATCCCGTGCCGGCCAGCGCGATCTGGAAAACCCGCTGGCAGCAGTGCAGATGGGGCTGATCTACGTCAACCCGGAAGGCCCCAATGCCAACCCGGACCCGGTAGCCGCCGCCCATGATATTCGTGAAACCTTTGCCCGCATGGCCATGGATGACGAAGAAACTGTGGCGCTGATTGCGGGTGGTCACACCTTTGGCAAGACCCACGGTGCCGGTGATGCGGAACTGGTAGGTGCCGACCCCGAAGCGGCGGATATGGCCGCGCAAGGATTTGGCTGGAAGAGTGACCATGCCAGTGGCAAAGCCGGTGATGCGATTACCAGCGGCCTGGAAGTGATCTGGACACAGACGCCGGTGAAGTGGAGCTACTACTTCTTCGAGAACCTGTTCGGTTTTGAGTGGGAGCTGACCAAAAGTCCGGCTGGCGCCCACCAGTGGGTGGCCAAGGATGCCGATGAGGTCATTCCGGACCCCTTCGACAAGTCGAAGAAGCGCCGGCCTACCATGCTGACCACCGATTTGTCCCTGCGTTTCGATCCGGAGTACGAAAAGATCTCCCGTCGCTTCAAGGACAACCCGGATCAGTTTGCCGATGCCTTTGCCCGCGCCTGGTTCAAACTGACTCATCGTGACATGGGGCCCCGTGACCGCTACCTCGGCCCGGAAGTGCCGCAGGAAGTGCTGATCTGGCAGGATCCGATTCCCGCCGTGGATCACGATCTGGTGGACAGCAAGGACATTGCGGATCTCAAGGCCAGGATTCTGGATGCCGGCCTGTCTGTGTCCGAGCTGGTCTCTACCGCCTGGGCATCTGCCTCGACCTTCCGGGGCGGCGACAAGCGTGGTGGTGCCAACGGCGCCCGTGTTCGCTTGGCGCCGCAAAAAGATTGGGAGGTAAACCAGCCCAAACAGTTGGCCAAGGTGATCAAGACGCTGGAAGGTATCCAGAGCGACTTCAATACGGGTAGCAAGAAAGTGTCGCTGGCGGACCTGATCGTACTGGCCGGTGGTGCCGCTATCGAAAAAGCGGCCAGGGATGCGGGTGTGGATCTGACCGTGCCCTTCAATCCGGGCCGGATGGATGCCTCGCTGGAGCAGACCGATGTGGCTTCGTTTGAGCCCATGGAGCCGGTGGCGGATGGGTTCCGCAACTACCAGAAGGGCAAGTTCAGCATTGGTGCCGAGCACCTGTTGATTGATCGCGCCCAGTTGCTGACCCTGACTCCCCCGGAAATGACCGTGCTGGTCGGTGGCTTGCGGGTACTGGGTGCCAACAGTGATGGCGGCAGCCAGGGTGTTCTGACGGACAAGCCGGGAACGCTGAGCAACGATTTCTTCGTCAACCTGCTCGACATGAATACCGAGTGGAAAGCGGTCGACAAGGATCAGGAGGCGTTTGAAGGCCGTGACCGTGACAGCGGTGAAGTCAAGTGGACCGGCTCCCGTGTGGATCTGGTATTTGGTTCCAACTCCGTGTTGCGTGCATTGGCTGAGGTTTATGCCAGTGATGATGCCAAGGAAAAGTTCGCCAGAGATTTTGTGGCGGCCTGGACCAAGGTAATGGAGCTGGATCGCTTCGATCTGAAGTAACCCTGTAGTGCTCCACATCAAAACGGCGTGCGGATATCCGCGCGCCGTTTTTTATGTCTGTCGTAGTGAGCCTTTTTTTCGAAAAGGCTGGAACCCAATGGATTGCCTTCAGATCTGCAGCCGGTCATCCGCTTTTACGGCATTGATGTCCAGCTCGTGGTGCAAAATGCCGGGCGCGCTGTAGATGGTTATGGCAAGTGCAGCCAGTAACTGGCGTGACTCCAGATGGCATAAAAGATCCTGTTCGCCATCGCCTTCCAGAGTCACGGTGGCATGGCCGATCGCATCGGCGCTGCGTGTGTGCAGGGAATAGCGCAGAGTGTTGTTGTCCGGGTCAGGGTCTGACCACAATGAATCATAACTGACATGGTTACCCAAAGACCGACGTATCACCGTGTGTGGTTCGGCATTGGAGATGCTGCCGATACGGGGAGGGTTGGCATTGGGCTCAAGAGCGAGCGGGCTCAGGTCCGGGCTCAGATTGTCTTGCCGATCGCCAAACACTGCGTCACTGAGAGTGTGCAGGCTATCCTGGTAAAGACTTCGGCAGAGGGCATTCTGCGCGCATTCGCGACTGGCGGGGCGTTCTTCGACCAGGGCAATGTCGCTGATGTCTCGTGTAATGGCGGCAAAGGCACGATTGAAACGTACCGGCAGGGCGTTTTGGAAACCGCCAGTGCCATGAAACGTGGTATTTCCTTTCTTGCAGGCCGACAGGATAGCGGCTTTGCCCAGCGCACTGGCGGGCAGGGGAGTGACGACGTTTTTCCCTTCCGCCAGCAAGGCCTGTATCTGCTCGGACGCCTCTGGGAGTGATGCCGCAGCGTCGGGCAGGTAAATGACGCACACCGCGCTGGCAGTGAGTTGCTGTGGGGTTGGGGTTGTGCAGGATAAAGCGAGGGCCGGATCCGCTTTGATGTGCTGAGCCAGAGTGTTGCTCAGAGGGCCGCATCCGAGCACGGCAATGGAAAGACGTTTTTTGCTCATGCTTCCTCCAGACGAAAGCGCGGGGCAAGATCCGGGGTTACCACTCCGGGGGCGGCAGCGCAAACCGCAGGGATGCTGTCGAGAATGGCTTTTACGGAAATGTCGGTAACGGCAGACCAGTCTGCTTCAAAAGAGTCATCTTCTGGCTCCGAGCGCAAGGTGATGCGGCCGGGCTTGCCCTCCAGGGTGATCAGGTGGCCACCTGCCAGACTGTCGGGATGATCCGGTCCCAAGTGAGCGTTGCCGCCTCCCACGTGCCAGCATTCTTCGTTAGTCATGAACAGCTTGTCATCAATGTACCCGCGGTAGGTCATATGAATGGCTCCCACGGTTCCGGGTTTGATTACCGTTCCGCCGGCCACAATTTCAACCCGGGCCGGGCAGGCGTAGACATGACGTTCCACCCGGATCCGTTCAGGGCCGATGCCATACAGTTGGTGCGCAACATTGCCGAGCACGGCGTTGAAATAGAAATGTTGCATCAGGGCAATGGCATGGTTGGAGTCCACCGATTCCAGTGGCATGCCGTAGCCGAGACTTTCCAGGCCGCCCCACATGCCGTCCGGCGCAGCGGACAAATCACCGACTTCGAGAAAATGCACCTGTTCGACGTGGTCCATCAGGCTGGCCAGGCGCAGCAACACCTGCTCAACCATGACTCCGGGGTGTAGCCCGGTGCCGAACAGGGAACTACCGCCAGTTAGACACGCTCTTTGAAACTTGTCGCCGTCCAGGCGTCGCGGCAGCACACGGTCGACAATCTTGTTGGCCAGTTTTTCAAGTATGGGGTGCAAGCGTTGGCCGGGGCTGGAGTCGATGGCTCTCATGATTTGCTTGAGGGCGGCGAGTGCCTGCTTTTCTTTTGGCCCGAACACATCTCCAGTGACTTTCATGTTGCCTACGGTTCGTAACACAGAAAGGGCCGGTTGGGATTCCGATAGCCAGTTGTGCATGGACGGATTGTGGTAGGAGGCGCCCGATACCACGTTTTTACCCGAGGCAAGCAAATCCACCACATCCGCATCCGCCCCTTCGAGCAGTGCGGGAGTGGTTGGTGTGTGGATTACGCAGTCAGCATCCAGGGCGAGGATCTCTTCCTTGCGGGTTGTCGCTTTGATACCTGTGGCAGGCAGGCCTACCAGCTCGCCAATATCGACACCGTGTTTATAAGGGCTGAAAACCTTCACCCCAACGACGTCAAAGAGGGGCGATGTCAGTGCGGTCTTAAGGGCGCGCCCGCCCATGTCTCCCGGGCTCCAGATAATGATGCGATAAGGTGTGGTCACGATGGCCTTCCTGGTTGTTATTGATGCCAGTAGTGTCGTCGGAGCCTAGCACGGTGATGGCGGGGCAAACGGCAAATGGGGCCTTTCCTCTACATATTTCTGCTGCCTGTTTCACGGCAGTGAACAGATTTCGCGAGGGTGTTTTTTTTGGCGAGACGCACGGAGGCATTGCCATGAGAGGGCGAAAGACGTCCGGAGCGTACTGGCGCCCGAAGGTATTGAATGGCAGCGTTGGGGTGTTAAGGGATGAATGGTGTTCGATTTTTTTGGATTACAAAATTAGTCAGTTTGTGACGTGATAGGTGGGTTTTTTCGGGAAAGCGAAAACAAAAAACGCCGTTCGTATCCCCTTTTTTCAGTGCAAATACCGTGAATTAGCGTGCTGAAGGTTCTCCATCATAGATAGCCCATAATTGGCCTGATCTCTGCATTTGTTCATATAAAAAAGCGGCGCTTCGAGGTCGGTGACCGGAGGCTGCTGAATAAGAAATGCCCGGGACAGGGGAGAAATACTCATGAAGAACCAGGCTCAAAACGGATTCACCCTCATCGAACTGATGATTGTGGTCGCCATTATTGGCATTCTCGCCGCAGTGGCGATCCCCCAATATCAAAACTATGTTTCCAAGACGCAGGTTACGCGCGTGATGGCTGAGGTGGGTGCGCTGCGTACGGTGGTGGATACCTGCATAATGGAAGGCAAGGATGACACGCGCTGTGATTTCGGTTGGATGAGCAGCAATCTCTTGGGGGCCAGCTTTCAAGGCGGGGGGCTGGTAGTGACCATCGATATGGATACCAATGTGGCCTTACTGACAGCAAGGTTTGGTGGCAATGCGGCATCTGCCATTGCAGGTGAAACGCTGGTCTGGGAACACGATGCTGCAGGTACGTGGACATGCACCACAACTGTTGAACGCCAGTTTCAGCCGGCGGGGTGCGGCTCCGAAGAGGGAAGTGCCAGTTAATGATGTAAGGCCCTTCCCCGCCATGCCAGCCACATTCAAAACCGGGCGCAGGGCTTCCTGCGCCCGCACTGCCTAGAACCGGTAAGCGGCCCCGAGCATCAGAGACTGGCTGGTGACATCGATATCCGCGTCAACGCCAAAGGATTCCCCGTTAGCTTGTTTGACCGCTTCGACTTCAGCGGTGCCAAAGTCCGCGTAGCGATATTCTGCACGGACAGACAGCGTGCTGGACAAGGATTTTTCCAACCCAACAGCCAGTGCCCAGCCGGTGATGTTGTCATCATCGTTGTCGGAGCGGGCGGACGAGCCCGGGTTGCAGATGGCACCATCGGACGGACAGTCAGAGTTGACGTCGACAGACGTAAACGTTGCACTTAGGGTGCTATAGGCCAGCATGGTTTCATTCAGCAAATAGCCGCCTTTGAGACCCAGCATAAAGGTGTCTTTCACCTCCACTTCTGCTTCTGAGCGGTTACCGGGAAAGCCGGGTACCGGGCTCACAGAATCACTGGTATCACTTCCCTGGTACGCCAGTTCTGCCCCCACAATCCACTGGTCATTCAATGCCATGTTGTAACTGCCGAACACGCCGTAAGCAAAGGCAGAATCGTCCAGTGAGGCTGAGGCGCCGGATCCCGGGGTGCCGCTATCGTTCGGGTCAAAGGCACTGGTAATGCGAGTGGTGTCCCAATCCATGTCGGTATCCTGGTATCCCAGTGCGGCACCTGCCTGGAAACCTGAGAAAGCAGATTCAGCGAAAGTGAGGGTTGGCATGGCGGCGGCAAGCAAAGATGAAGCAAGAAGGGTGAATTTCATTTTCATGAGATTACCTGACTAAATGATTACGTTGAGCGACAGACTGACGCTCCCCCGAATGTAAAATAACAAGATTTCATTATTTGCATATCGCCCATTTGGGTGGTTTTCGGCTGTATGGGGGCACGCCAGAGTCCGGTCGTTTCCTGGTGCATGGGCCTTGCTCTCAAGGGTGGCTTTTCACCACCCTGAAGCAGTGCCAGGCTGCGTGCCGGTGGTGGGGCCTTGTTGTCATGGGAATGCCTGTCCCGCGGTCAGCGCTTGGGTAACACGTCGTCAATGTTCACCGTGCGGCGGTCATAAAAAAAGTGCGCATTGGGTTGGCAGCTTTCCGGCAGCGTATCGTGGTGGGTTTTCCGGTAAAGCCATTGCGAAACGATCTTCCAGCCCATGGCATTGGTGTTGTAGAGCACCTCGCCACAATGCTGGCAGAAGGCGCGGGTCATGTTGCTGGTGGGGGACTGGAATACGGTGAGTGCGTCACTGCCCTTGCTGACACTGACCTGGTCGCCGTCCCAGGCCAGCACGGAATGGTAGGGCACCTGTAGCAGGTTGCGGCAATCTTCGCAGTGGCAGTGGGCGTGCACTCTGGGGCTGCCGTTCAGGGTGATGACCACCTCACCACAATCACAATGCACCTGGTGCTGTTCTGTCATGGTGTGCTCCTTTTCGTTGCGACGATGGCGGGCCCGATGGCCCGCCTACCGGTATTCGTGTTCAGGGTTTTGCTTCCACAATAATGGCCATCACCGGCTCGCTGCCCGTATTGGTCACCTGGTGCGTCCAGGCCTGATGCCACATCACATGGCCGTCGGGTACGGTCACGTCCATGGCTTCGCCGCCGGGCAGACTGATGCGCAGAGAGCCGCCTTGCTGGAAATACACGGTCTCATCGCGGTGGTCATGGAGGCGGTCGGATTCACCCGGTTCCAATACCATCTCCAGTACCAGCACCTGATCGTTCTCCAGCAGTACCCGGTACTGGTCGGGGGAAGTCACATGGGCAGAGCGGTGATCCTGCTGGCTGGCGGTGGCACAGGCGCTCAGGTTCAGAGCCATGCCCAGCAGCACAATGGCAATCACTGATGTCTTCATCAGGGGCACTCCTTCAGGCGGCCGGGAACTGGGTGTCGAGATGCTGCTGGAAACGCACAAAGTCGTTTTCCACCTGGGCATTCTTCATCACGTCAAAGCAGGCGAAGGTGTCCAGCGGTGTCATGCCGAAGAAGCGGAAGTTGATGTGCATGGGGAACAGCAGGTCGTCCACGCTCTTGCCCTGGAACAGGTATTCCTGCGGGTCATCAAAGGCTTCTTCGGGGGCGTTGAAGGTCAATGAAAGCATGTAGCGCTTGCCGTTCAACGTGCCGCCGGCACCATAGTTGGCCTTGGGCGCGGCCTCAGTGCGGCCATCGCCGTTGCACAGCGCCCCGCCCATGCCGGCGGTGTACACCTCGTCCATGTATTTCTTGAACACCCACGGCACCCCCATCCAGTTCACCGGGGTCTGCAGCAGGATCACATCGGCCCACTGGTGATTGGCCAGCTCCTGCTCCACGTCCCAGCCCTTGTCTACCTCCACAATGCGGGTCTGGTGGCCATTGGCCTGGAGCTGTTCGCTGGCCCGTTGCACCAGCGAGGCGTTGAGTCTGCCCTCGGCAAACGGGTAGGGATGGTGGGCGTTGATGATCAGGATCTTGCTCATTGGGCTCTCCATGAAACAGTAAAGGGGTAGCGGTTGCTGGTTACCAATCTATTTCAGGTATACTATTTATACCTTGTGACGCGGATCAATTGGTATCCTTTTGGAAACCTGGTGAAAACGGCGGTGAAAAAATGAAAAGTCGCATCGAAACAGACGGTTATGGCCGAAAAAAAGTCATCGATGCCTGCATGGAGCCCTGCGCCATCGAGCGGGGGATGCGCATTATCGGCGGCAAGTGGACCGGTTCGTTGATCTACCACCTGAAGGATGGCCCGGTACGCTTCAATGATCTGAACCGCATGCTCGGCGGCGCCACCAAGAAGATGATCGACCAGCGCCTCAAGGAACTGGAGGCCCGCGGCATGGTGCTCCGCACCGTCATCAACGACCGTCCTATCGCCGTGACCTATGAGCTCACCGAGCTGGGGCGCAGTGCGATGGATATCCTGGAGGATCTGCGGTTGTGGTCGGAGAAGTATGATATTCGGTAGGGTGGATACTGGCCCTCGATTGCAATGGCTAAAGGCTGACATTCTGTTCAGTTATTGCCCTGGATGGCTGTGAGATGCAGTATGGTTGAACCACAAAACCTAGGGAAGGTGATAACTATGAAGAAGGTAATGGCTGCACTTGCGCTTGTTATGATGGTTTCTGGCACTGCTTTGGCTCACTCTGGTGGTACTGATGCGAATGGATGCCATGCGGGGAAAAAACCCTACCACTGCCACTGATTTCTGGAGCGCGATAGCTTCATCGCTATCGCGCATAACTCCATTTTTTCCTGGCTTTATTCCTGCCTGGTTTTATCGATTTCTGACCTATAATTGAGAGCACTTAGTCCCCGGATTTATGCTTATGGGTTTTGAGGCCCTTGTGCTTGGGTTTGTTCTCAGGGGTTACCCGTTGTCGTCGATCTTCCTTGCCTGTTGACTTGGCTTTCGGCTTTGGGCCTGGCTTGATTCCCATTGTTAGATCTCCTTATCTTTTTTTAAGGCCAAAACTCTGTTTCGCCGCAGCGCGGGCAGGGCGGGAGTCTGTCGGTCTGGTCGTCTAGGTGAACAACCTGCTGGCAGTTATTGCATTGGTAAGAGCCTTTGCCCGGTTTTTCCCCGGTCGTCGACTTGAGAGGTCGTACATTTTTGAGAAAGCGTTCCATCGTCAATCTCCTGTGCATTTTTTGACCTATTGATAAGCTACTCAATTGATGGCTTGTGCGCAATTCTCAGTATTGAGATTGTGCTGCGATGTGACGTTTCGGGTTGCATTATCGGCGGATGAGCTGGGTAGCACTGTGGTGGAAGGATTGGCTAATTTATATTTATAATCAACAGGTTATGATATATGGTTTGATGCGTGCCCCCTATTTAACTGCTTCCTGAGGATCGATCAAGGTATTCCAATCTCGAGCGTTCGACGTTGGTTTTTTCTGAAGAAGGGTACCATCAGATTTATGGAGAGGCTTACCACTGGTCCAACCTTGTTCAGCTTGCAAGTCTCAAAGAGACAACTTGCCTGATGGTTGGTCTTTCGTTGTCAGACCCCAACTTGCGGAGGCTTCTCGAAATCGCAGCCAAATCATTAGATCGGCCTAGACACTATGCATTTATGCAGAGAATTGGGTTGGAAAAATTCAAGAAAGAATCTGGGAGAAATGTTGTTCGAGCTCCAGTAAGTATCTCGAAGCGTTTTCTGGATCGTCATCATAGCCTGAATGAGGAAGTGATGCGCGAGCTAGGAGTTAATGTGATTTGGTATGAAGAATATGATGAGATCCCAAGGATTCTTCAGAAAATTGGGATGGGTGTTTAGAAATTGACTTATGATGATATCCAACAAAGATGCTTATATTCTTCAATTTGGATGCTGTCTGAGGCGCTCAATGCGCCTCATCCCAATTCTCCCCAATCCCCGCATCCACAATCAACGGCACCTTCAACTCTGCCGCTGACTCCATACGAGCCTTCACTTCCTTAACTAGATCCTCCACCTGATCCTCTGCCACTTCAAACACCAGTTCATCGTGCACCTGCATGATCATCTTGGCGTCGAAGTCGGTGGTGTCGAGCCAGTCGTGGACCTTGATCATGGCCATCTTGATGATGTCCGCGGCGGTGCCTTGCATGGGGGCGTTGATGGCGGTGCGTTCGGCGGCCTGGCGGCGTTGGCCGTTGCTGCTGCGGATTTCCGGCAGGTAGAGGCGGCGGCCGAACAGGGTTTCCACGTAGCCTTGCTCTGAGGCCTGGGCGCGGGTTTCTTCCATGTAGCGTTTTACGCCCGGGTAGCGTTCGAAGTAGAGGTCGATGTAGTCCTGGGCTTCCTTGCGCGGCAGGCCTAGTTGCTTGGCCAGGCCGAAGGCGCTCATGCCGTAGATCAGGCCGAAGTTGATGGCCTTGGCGTTACGGCGGTCGTTGTCGCTCACCTCGTCCAGGGTCTTGCCCCACACTTCCGCCGCAGTGGCGCGGTGAATATCCAGGCCTTTTTCGAAGGCGTCGGTGAGGCCCTTGTCGCCACTCAGGTGCGCCATGATGCGCAGTTCGATCTGGGAGTAATCGCAGGCGACAATTTTCTTTCCTTTCGGAGCGAGAAACGCCTGGCGAATCTTGCGGCCTTCTTCACTGCGCACCGGAATGTTCTGCAGGTTCGGATCACTGGAAGACAGGCGTCCGGTGGCGGCCACCGCCTGGTGGTAGGAGGTGTGCACGCGGCCGGTGCGTTGGTTGATCAGCTCCGGCAGTTTGTCGGTGTAGGTGTTCTTCAGTTTGGCCACGCCACGGTAATCCATGATCACCTGGGGCAGGGGGTATTCCAGGGCCAGTTCCTGCAGCACTGGTTCGGCGGTGGAGGGCGCGCCTTTCGGCGTCTTTTTGATGACCGGGATTTCCAGCTTTTCGTAGAGAATTTCGCCCAGTTGTTTGGGGCTGGCCAGGTTGAATTCCTGCCCGGCCAGTTCGAAGGCCTGCTCCTGCAGTTCCGCCATGCGCTTGGCCAGGTACTGGCTCTGGTGCTTGAGCAGGGTGGCGTCCACGTAGGTGCCGTTGCGCTCGATGCGGCTGAGCACGGTGACCAGCGGCAGTTCGATGTTCTGGAACACGTCCGGCAGGCGGCCTTCCTTTTCCAGTTTGGGCCACAGGGTCTGGTGCAGGCGCAGGGTCACGTCGGCGTCTTCGGCGGCGTAGCGGCTGGCTTCATGAAGGCCTACCTGGTTGAAGGTGAGCTGCTTGGCGCCTTTGCCGGCAATCTCTTCGAAGCTGATGGTCTTGCGGCCCAGGTATTTCAGGGACAGGGAGTCCATGTCGTGGCGGGTGGCCACGGAATCCAGTACGTAGGATTCCAGCATGGTGTCGTAGGCCACGCCGCGCAGGGTGATGCCCACATCTTCGGCCAGCACGCTCATGTCGTACTTCAGGTTCTGGCCGATTTTCTTTAGCTGTGCGTCTTCCAGCAGGGGTTTGAAGGCGTCCATGACGACTTGCTTGTCGAGCTGGTCCGGGGCGCCGGGGTAGTTGTGGCCGAAGGGGATGTAGGCGGCCTTGTCATCCACGGCCACGCAGAAGCCCACCAGTTCGGCGTTCATGTAGTTGAGGCTGGTGGTTTCGGTGTCGAAGGAAAATTCCCCGGCGCTTTTCAGCTTGTCGATCCACTTGTCCAGCTGAGCCGGGGTGTAGACGATGTCGTAGGCGTCGCGCCCGAAACTGGGGGCGGGTGGAGTATCATCGTCGGCCTCCATCTCGACCTGACCACCGGCGTCTTCGGCGGCGGGGTCTTTGCCGGCCAGCAGTTCACTGAGCCAGCCCTTGAATTCCAGGCTGCGGTAGTACTCGGCCAGTTTCTCGGCGTCCGGGGTTTGCAGTTTCAGGTCGTTGAGGTCGTCGCTGACCTCGCAGTCCAGCTTGATGGTGGCCAGCTGGTAGGAGAGGAAGGCCATCTCCTTGTGTTCTTCCAGCTTTTTGCCCAGGGTCTTGGCGCCCCGGAAGCTCAGCCCGGCGACCTTGTCCAGGTTGTCGTAGACGGTGTCGAGGGAGCCCAGGCCCTGCAGCAGGCCGAGGGCGGTCTTTTCCCCCACCCCGGGTACACCGGGAATGTTGTCCACCTTGTCGCCCATGAGGGCGAGGAAGTCGATGATCAGCTCGGGCCCCACGCCGAACTTTTTCTTCACGCCTTCGATGTCGTAAAGGGCGTCGTTCATGGTGTTGATCAGGGTGACCTTGTCGGTGACCAGCTGGGCCATGTCCTTGTCGCCGGTGGAGATCAGCACCGGTTTGCCCTGCTCGCCGAAGATTCGGGCGTAGGTGCCGATTACGTCGTCGGCTTCGACGCCTTCTTCAATAATCAGCGGCAGGCCCATGGCACGGATCAGGTCGTGCAGGGGCTGGACCTGGGCGCGCAGGTCATCGGGCATGGGCGGGCGATTGGATTTGTAGGCTTCGAACATGTCGTCGCGGAAGGTCTTGCCCTTGGCGTCGAAAATTACCGCCATGTACTCCGGGTCGTAGTCCTTCATCAGTTTGCGCAGCATGGCGGCCACGCCACGCACAGCCCCGGTGGGCTGGCCACTGGAGGTGGTGAGCGGCGGCAGGGCATGAAAGGCGCGGTAAAGGTAGGAGGAACCATCGACCAGGATGATGGGCTTTTCGGCTGCGGACATGGGGTTCGACTTCTGCTGATGACTGAGGGGGAGAGTGTAGCGGAATTGGCGGGTTTCGGCAGGGCGGGGGGCGGCAAGCTTCAAGCTTCAAGCTGCAACGCGGGTTGGGCATCAGTTAACCGGGGAGGCTGTGCCCGCGATTCAGTTTGCCGAACGAAGGGTTTTGGCGCTACGGTCAGGTTCGCGGGCACGGCCTGGCAGCAGGGTATGGCGTTTCTCCGCGTTGTCGCTTGCAGCTTGAAGCTTGTCGCTGTGCGTCGTATCGCACCCACCGCCCACCCGTGGCATACTCAGCGCTCCTTTCGATCAATACGGATGCCATGACCGCGTTTCTGGTCCAGCCCTGCTGCATCATCCTGTCCCAGTGTCCTCGCCGGGGCCGCCGTCCGTATTTTCCTGATCCGCCGTTGTCATTGTCTTTCTGAGCTACCCTGTTCAAGCTAGCGGGCGGGTTGCCGCCCTTACGATGATGACAACGGATTGATCTATGAACCTTGCCTTTGTGGTGATGCTGCCTTTTCTGGGCGCATTTCTGCCGCCATTGGTGGAGCGTTTCACGGGGAACCGAACCCCGTTGGCCTGCGGTGCGGCGTTGTTGCCTGCCACGGCCCTGGCGCTGCTCTATGCGCCTGCCCGACAGGTGTTTGCCGGCGAAACCCTGCACAGCACCCTGAACTGGATCCCCAGCCTGGATCTGTCGCTGGACTTCCGTCTGGATGGCCTGGCATTACTGTTTGCCCTGCTGGTATTAGGCATCGGGCTGCTGGTGATCCTGTATGCCCGCTATTACCTCTCCGCCAAGGAGAAAGCCGGACGCTTTTACGCCTACCTGCTGCTCTTTATGGGTGCCATGCTGGGTGTGGTCACCAGCGACAACCTGCTGTTGCTGGTGGTGTTCTGGGAGCTGACCAGCCTTAGCTCGTTTCTGCTGATCGGTTTCTGGGGGCACCAGACCGGGGCCCGCAAGGGCGCGCGCATGGCCATGACGGTGACCGGCATGGGCGGCCTGGCGTTGCTGGCCGGGGTGCTGTTGATCGGTGGCGTGGTGGGGTCGTTCTCCCTGCAAACGGTGCTGGAAAGCGGTGACCTGATTCGCGCTAGTGAATGGTACCCGTTGATTCTGTGCCTGGTGTTGCTGGGGGTGTTCACCAAGAGCGCCCAGTTCCCGTTCCATTTCTGGCTGCCCCACGCCATGGCGGCACCCACGCCAGTGAGCGCCTACTTACACTCGGCCACCATGGTCAAAGCCGGGGTGTTCCTGATGGCGCGGTTGTACCCGGCGCTGGCCGGCACCGACCTGTGGTTTGAGCTGGTGTCCCTGGCGGGCATGCTGACCTTGCTGTGGGGCGCTTTTGCGGCCCTGTTCCAGCACGATCTCAAGGGGTTGCTGGCGTACTCCACCATTAGCCATCTGGGCCTGATTACCCTGCTGTTTGGTCTGAACAGCGAGATGGCGGCGGTGGCGGCGGTGTTCCACATCATCAACCACGCGACCTTCAAGGCCAGCCTGTTCATGGCAGCGGGGATCATTGATCACGAAACCGGCACCCGCGACATGCGCCGCATCAATGGCCTGTGGAAGTACATGCCCTACACGGCGGTGTTGGCCATGGTGGCCTCGGCGGCCATGGCCGGGGTGCCGTTGCTGAATGGCTTCCTGTCGAAGGAGATGTTCTTTGCCGAAACGCTGGATTCCCACCAGCTGGGGGCCCTGAGCTGGATTCTGCCGGTGGGGGCAACCCTGGGCGGGGTGTTCTCGGTGGCCTACTCGGCGCGCTTTATTCACGATGTGTTCTTTAACGGCGAGCCGGTCAACCTGCCCAAATACCCGCCCCATGAGCCGCCGCGCTACATGAAGGTGCCGGTGGAAATTCTGGTGGCGTTGTGTGTGGCGGTGGGGGTGTTCCCGGCGATCACCGTGGCCGGGCTGCTGGCCGTGGCGGCCACGGCGACGCTGGGCGGTAATCTGCCGGAATATCACCTGTCGATCTGGCACGGTTTTAACCTGCCGTTGCTGATGAGCGTTGTTGCTACCGTGGGTGGGGTGCTGGTTTACACCCAGCGGCGCCGTCTGTTTGCGCTGCGCTCCCGTGTGCCTGATATCGATGCCAAGCTGGTCTTTGAAGGTCAGGTGCAGCGCCTGGGGCGCTGGTCTGCCGCCATTACCCAGCGTTTCCAGAACGGATCGCTACAGAGTTATGTGGCCTGGCTGATTGCTCTGGTGGCAGTGGTGCTGCTGACCCAGCTTGGCAAGCTGCCGGCCCTGAGCCTGGATGTGGCGATGCTGCCCATGGACGGGGTGGCGATCCTCTGCACGGCCATGCTGGTGGCGGGGGCGTTGCTGACCACCATACTGCACCGCCATCGTATGACCTCGATCATGTCATTGAGCGTGGTGGGGCTGATGGTGTCACTGCTGTTTGTGCGTTTTTCGGCGCCGGATCTGGCATTGACCCAGCTGTCGGTGGAAGTGGTGACCATGCTGTTGCTGATGCTTGCCATGTACTTCCTGCCGGTACGCACCAAGGCGGAGTCGTCTTCCATCCGGGTACTGCGCGACATGCTGCTGGCCCTGATTTGCGGGGTGGGCGTGGCGGTCATGGCGTTCCTGGTGATGACCGGCGAAACCAGCACCATCAGTCAGTTTTTCATGGACAACAGCAAGCCCGGAGGCGGCGGTACCAATGTGGTGAACGTGATCCTGGTGGACTTCCGCGGTTTCGATACCTTCGGGGAAATCACCGTGCTGGGGATTGCGGCCATGGGTATTTATGCCCTGCTCAAGGATCTGGAGCTGCGTTCGGCCAAGTACGATTCGCTGGGCCGCCCCTGGGCGAAAGATGCCCACCCACTGATTCTGGTGACGATCTCACGGCCGCTGCTACCGCTGGCCTTGCTGATTGCGGTGTATATCTTCCTGCGGGGGCACAACCTGCCGGGCGGGGGCTTTGTGGCAGGCCTGATCACGTCGGTGGCGCTGGTGCTGCAGTATGTGGCTTCGGGCGTGGCCTGGGTGCATAGCCGTATGCCGGGGGATTACCACCCTGTGGTGGCGTTGGGTGTGCTGCTGGCAGGGCTGACCGGGATCGGTAGCTGGGCCTTTGGCTATCCGTTCCTGACCAGTGATTTTGCTTACATTTACTGGCCGGTGGTGGGCAAGTTCGAGCTGGCCACCGCCATGCTGTTCGATACCGGGGTGTTCCTCACGGTAGTGGGCGCGACGCTGTTGATGCTGGCCAATCTGGGCAAGCTGTCGCTGCTGGATGACAAGAGGGAGGACGCCTGATGGAACTGCTGGTTGCAATCATTATTGGTGTGCTGGTGACCTCCGGGGTGTATTTGTGTCTGCGGGCACGGACCTTCCCGGTGGTCATGGGCCTGACACTGCTCAGCTATGGCGTAAACGTGTTCCTGTTCTCCATGGGTGGCTTGAAGATGGATGAAGTGGCGGTGGTGGGCATGAGCGAGAACCCCACCGACCCCCTGCCCCAGGCGCTGGTGCTGACCGCCATCGTGATCGGGTTTGCCATGACCGCGTTTTTGGTGGTGCTGGCCTTGCGTAGCCAGGGCGAGCACTACACCGACCACGTGGATGGCCGCGATGACGTGCCCGGTCGCAAGGACGAGGGGGGCGAGGCATGAGTCACTGGATTATCGCCCCGGTTCTGATTCCGTGTCTGGCGGGGTTGCTGTTGCTGCTGGAGGTGCGCGAACGCCATCGGCTGCGCCGCTTTACCGGGCTGCTCTCCTGTGCGGCCCTGCTGGCCGTGGGTGTGGTGCTGGTCAATCAGGCCTGGGACGGCGCTTATACCGTTTACAAACTGGGCAACTGGGAAGCGCCGTTCGGCATCGTGTTGGTGCTGGACCGGTTCAGTGCCTTGATGGTGTTGCTCACTGCGGTGCTGGCCTTTCCTGCCTTGCTGTATGCGAGCTGCGGTGATGACCGCAAAGGGGCCAACTTTCACGGGCTGTTTCAGTTCCAGTTGATGGGCATCAATGGTGCCTTTCTCACCGGCGATCTCTTCAACCTGTTTGTGTTCTTCGAGGTGTTGCTGATTGCGTCCTATGGGCTGGCGCTGCATGGCCGTGGCCCGGCGCGGGTGAAGGCAGGCCTGCATTATGTGGTGCTGAATCTGGTGGGCTCTGGCCTGTTCCTGATTGCGCTGGGGCTGATTTATGGCACCACGGGCACCCTGAATATGGCGGATGTGGCGGTAAAAGCCCAGTCTCTGCCGGTGGGAGACACCACCCTGTTCTCGGTGGCGTTGTTATTGCTGTGGGTGGTGTTCGGTCTCAAGGCTGCGCTGTTCCCCTTGTATTTCTGGTTGCCGGCGACATACGCCAATGCCACCCCTGCGGTGGCTGCACTGTTTGCCATCATGACCAAGGTAGGCATCTACGCCATGGTCCGGGTGATGGCGTTGATCGTGGCGCCGATACCGCCCATTGGTCAGCAGGCGTTGTGGTGGCTGGGCTTGATTACCCTGGGGTTGGCTTGCCTGGGAGCGTTGGGGGCCAAGCGTCTGGGGACGGCGGTGGCGTACCTGGTGGTGATGTCGGTGGGCACCCTGATTGCGGCGTTTTCTGCCGGGTATGGGGCGGCGCTGGCGCCGGCCCTGTATTACCTGGTGCACTCCACGCTGATCTGCGGGGCCCTGTTCCTGCTGGCCGGGCTGGTGGCCCGGGGTCGCGGTGAGGTGGGCGATCGCCTGGTGGCGGGCCCGGCTATTCTGGGTGGTGGCCGGCTGTCGCTGTTGTTTTTTGTTGGTGCCATCGCGGTGATTGGTCTGCCACCCCTGTCTGGCTTCATTGGCAAGGTGGGTTTGCTGCGTACCGTACCGGAACCGATCTACTGGGTGCTGCTGCTGGTGGCCGGGCTATGTGGGGTGATTGCCCTGAGTCGTGCCGGGTCCACCTTGTTCTGGCGGACCACGGGGGAAAGCGCAGGCCTGCGGCCATCACGCCGGCGCCTGTTTGCGGTGCTGTGGTTGCTGGCCCTGAGCCCGGCCATGGCCCTGTGGGGTGAAGCCGGGCTGCAATGGGCAGAGGCGGTTGCCGACCAGTTGCGTCAGCCTCATGGGTATGTGCAGGCAGTACTGGGCGGAGGTGCGCAATGAGTCGTTTGCTGGATCGTGTTCTGCCGTTTCCCAGCCTGAGTCTGATCTTGTGGCTGGCGTGGATGCTGCTCAGCGGCTTTACGGCAGGGCATGCCCTGTTGGGGGCGGTGCTGGCGGTGCTGTTGCCGCTGACGACTCGCCCCTTCTGGCCGAATGTACCGCGGATTCGCAACCTGCCACGTATGTTTGGTTTTGTGGTGGTGGTGCTGTACGACATCATCGTGGCCAACGTGTCGGTGGCCATCAAGGTGTTGGGGCCACTCAAGTCGTTGCGTCCTGGCTTTGTGGAGTTTCCCGTCGATCTGGACGATGACTTTGCCATTGCCTTGCTGGCCAGCACCATTTCCCTGACGCCGGGCACCGTGTCGGCCGATGTGAGCCAGGATCGTCAGACCCTGTTGATTCATGCCCTGGATGTGGATGACCCCGATGCGCTGGTGGCGGAGATCAAGCAGCGCTACGAGCGCCCGCTGAAGGAGATTTTCGAATGCTAGAGACAGCCATTTCCCTGGCCATGGGCCTGTTTGTGCTGGCCTGGCTACTGAATCTGGGCCGATTGATTTTCGGTCCATCGTTGCCGGACCGGGTGCTGGCGCTGGATACCATGTATATCAACAGCATTGCTCTTATTGTGCTGTACGGTATCCAGCAGGACAGCAAGCTCTATTTCGAGGCCGCCATGCTGATCGCACTGATCGGTTTTGTCAGCACCGTGGCGGTGGCCAAGTACGTGACCCGCGGCGACATTATTGAGTGAGTCGCGCCGCGGCTTGCAGGAGAAGACAAGATGGACACATTGATTGAGTGGCTGGTTTCTGCCTTCGTGATGATCGGCGGCGTGTTTGCTCTGGTGGGCTCTATTGGCCTGGCACGGCTGCCGGACTTCTACACCCGGCTGCATGGTCCGACCAAAGCCACGACTCTGGGCGTGGGCGGTGCCATTGTGGCGTCGTTGCTGTTTTTCTCATGGCAGGAGCGCGGGCTGCAGCTCCATGAGGTATTGATCACCTTGTTCCTGTTTATTACCGCGCCGGTATCGGCCCATATGTTGGCGAAGGCGGCGATGCATCGGGATCTCAAGCGGATGAAAGGAACGCGCGGTGAGCCCTGGAAGCAGTAGGGGAGCTGCGAGCTGCCCGCTGCCAGTGACGCTACTACGGCGGGCTGCTGAGTTCGATCGTAAAATTTGTAAAAGCTCGGACGGGTTGGAACTTTCGAAAAACCGGGGCGGTCATAAGAAATAGCTACGGATTGGCACCCCCCGATCCCCCAGTACCCTCAGCCGGTTCGTAGCTTATTTGGACTCCCTGATCTCTCCCCAGAGATTAGGGCGGCAAGCCTCCCTGGCAGCGCAGTCGTTCCCTTCCCCCAAGATTGCTGCCAGGGATTTTTTTGCCTGGCGTTTAGGCTGCCAGACAAGAGAAGCGTGTTTGGTTAATCATTAAGCAACTGCTGTGCCACTTTTCCCTGCCTGAAAGAATTGCTTTTTATTCAATGAACTAGCCCCCTCGGGCCGTATTTGCCCGGCGCCTTTATGCACCGAGAGGGGGCCGAGGTGCCATTTCTCGCCAGTTTTGTGACGCAGATCGACAGGATGGAAAAAAGTCTGCAAAAAATACTTTCGGGGGGATGGAACTTTCCGGGAAAGCGGGCATCTTATCTACAGCGACGGGCCGGAACCCCCGATCCCCCAGTACCCTCACCGGTTCGTCGCTAATGTCCCCGGTCTTTTCCCCCAAAAAGACCGGGGCGGCAAGCCTCCCTGGCAGCACAGTCGTTCCCTTCCCCCTAGATTGCTGCCAGGGATTTTTTTTGCCTGGAGAAAAGTCAGGCGCCGCAGACCCAGACCCCAAAATCCCGATTTCACTGTGGGACCGGTGGTTCCACCGCGATTCGCTGCGGAGGGTGTTTCGCGGTCGAACGACCGCTCCTGTGGGATTGGCGTCAGGCCTCGGGCGTCACAGGCTGATCGGCTCCGAACCCCTCCACCTCCAGCCATTCACCCAGCTTGTTCCAGGCGTCTTCGCAGCCTGTACCATTGGTGGCCGAGAACAATTGCAGGCTCAACGGGGCGGGGTGGTTCTTGAGCTGGCTCTTGACCTTGAGCAGGGTGCTCTTGGCGGCACCGAATTTCAGCTTGTCGGCCTTGGTCATGAGAATGTGCAGAGGCATGTTGGCCTGGGCAGACCATTCCAGCATCAGCAGATCGAAGTCCTTGAGCGGATGGCGGATGTCCATCATCAAGACCAGGCCAATCAGCGCCTGGCGTTCAGCCAGGTAATGATCCAGGTGTTGTTGCCACTCGTTGCGCTTGGTCTTGGCGACTTTGGCGTAGCCGTATCCGGGCAGGTCAACCAGCCGGCGGGTGTCATCCAGCTCAAAGAAGTTGATTAGCTGGGTACGGCCCGGGGTCTTGGAAGTTCTGGCCAGGGTGCGCTGGCTGGTCAGACGGTTGATGGCGCTGGATTTGCCGGCATTGGAGCGGCCGGCAAAGGCCACTTCCCGGCCTTCATCCGCCGGGCACTGATCCAGGCGCTGGGCGCTTTGCAGAAAGCGGGCCTGATGCAGCAGGGTTTCCACGGGGTGCTGTGCCATTCTGGGCCTCTATTGTTTATCCTTACCATTCACATGGAATATGACGGGACCTGCAAGACTGGTATATAATCCCGGCGCCGGTCTCGGTCAGGGTGAGACCGCGGACGTTCTACAAGGGTTTGCCCGGAAAGGCAAACCCACTTCGCCAGCGGTGATGCCAGCTTAGCAGAGGACACGATATGAAGGGTTGGGTAGCAGGTTTAGCAATGGTTCTGACCGTGGGGGCTGCACATGCAGCAACGGTTGAGGAACGTTACGCCAGTAGCTGCACTTTCTGTCATTCCAACGGCGCCGCCGGTGCGCCAAAATCCCACGATGAAGCTGCCTGGAAGCCCCGCCTGGAAAAAGGCATGGACACCATGGTGAAGCACGCCAGAGAAGGGTTTAACGCCATGCCGCCCAAAGGCATGTGCAACGACTGTAGCGATGAAGAATACCGTGCTCTGATCGAGTACATGTCAAAAGCCAAATAAGACGCTGTTGTTTAAGGATAGGCCATGAAGTTTGCAAAACTGTTCGTGCTGCTGGCTGCTGCTGTGGTAGCCACCCCGGCCATGGCGGCCGGTGATGCTGAAGCCGGTGAAGCCAAAGCGGCCCCGTGTGCGGCTTGCCACGGTCAGGGCGGTAACGCCACGATCGCCATGTACCCGAAACTGGCTGGGCAGGGCGAAGCCTACCTGGTCAAGCAGCTGCAGGATTTCAAGTCCGGTGCACGTGACAATGCCATCATGGCGGGTCAGGTAGCAGGCATGAGTGAGCAGGACATGCAGGACATCGCGGCCTATTACGCAGCCCAGGAAGCGGAAGCCGGTCAGGCCAATCCGGACCTGGTCGAGCTGGGCGAGCGGCTCTACCGTGGCGGTGACGCAGGCAATAATCTTCCCGCCTGTTCCGGCTGTCATGGCCCGGCAGGCCAGGGCATTGATGCGGCCCAGTACCCGCACCTGGCAGGTCAGAATGCCCAGTACGTGGAAGACCAGCTCAAGGCGTTCCGTGCCGCGGGCCGTAATGATCTGGGTGATAACCTGATCAAGCGCACCAACGATGCTAGCGGCGAAGAGCCGGGTATGATGCAGACTATCGCGGCAGAAATGAGCGATACCCAGATCAAGGCCGTGGCCAGCTTTATTTCCGGGCTGTCCAAGTAAGGCTATCCGGTTACGGTTTGTAGAAAAGGCAGCCTTCGGGCTGCCTTTTTTGTGGCTAACGTGAAAAGATACCGGGGCGTATCCGAACAACGCCTTACCTGATCGGTAGAAAAGGCGTTATTACGGTGCGTTTCAGGATAAAAAATGCCTGCCGGTGGTCACACTACCGGACATTAACAAAAAGGAGAGGATGAATGCTTCGCTTTGTGACGGCTTTGCTGCTGACGTTGGGACTGGTTACTGCGGCCTCTGCCGCTGATGATCATGCCCGTTTCGCCGTGGATACCCACTACAAGATCCTGGATGTGCCCGGGAGCGTGGATGACCCCAGCAAGGTAGAAGTGCGGGAGTTTTTCTCCTACGGCTGCCCCCACTGTTACTCCCTGGAGCCGGCAGTAGATGCCTGGTTGGAGGAAAAGCCGGACTATATCGACTATGTTCGCACTCCGGTTCTTTTCCTGCGTAACGCCGAGCCGCTGGCTCGTGCCTATTATGTGGAAGAGGCCATGGGGCTGGTAGACCAGATCCACGCGCCGCTGTTTGATGCGATTCACAAGCACCGCGAGCCCTTGTTCAGCGAGCCAGCACTGGCCAACTTTTTCCGTAAGTACGGTGTAGAGCCAGAGCAGTTCAACAAGCTGTACAGCTCGTTCGGGGTGTCCACCAAGATCCGTCAGGCGGACGCCCTGACCCGCACCTACAAGATTCCTGGTGTGCCGAACTTTGTGGTGAACGGCAAGTACCTGATCCTGCGCCAGAACCTGAAAGACAATAATGAGCTGTTCCAGGTCATCGAATATCTGGCCAACAAGGAAAAGAACGGCGGTTGATCCATGCTGCTGGATAAGGCTCGCACCGCGTACCGTGACTGGAAAGCCCGCCCTGCGGGCTTTTCCTTCGTTCGGGAGGGCGCTCGCAAGACGCGCCAGACCCGTGAAGTGCGATTACCCGATAATCGCCTGAAGTTGCTCAGCTTCAACATTCAGGCCGGCATCGGTAGCCAGAAGTTCGGTGACTACATCACTGGCAGCTGGAAGCATCTTGTTGCGCACCCGCGCAGTATCGAGACCATCGAACAGATTGCCGGGGTGCTTAGCCACTTTGACGTGGTGGGCCTGCAGGAAGTGGATGGTGGCAGCTTGCGTTCGCGTAACATGAACCAGCTGGTGCATCTGGCCTCCATGGGCGATTTTGCGTTCTGGCATCAGCAGCTCAATCGTAATCTTGGCCGCCTCGGCCAGTTCAGCAACGGCTTTCTGAGCCGTTTGCAGCCCTTCGAAGTCACCGATCACCGTTTGCCTGGCTTGCCCGGGCGGGGTGCCATCGTGATCAAGTATGGTCACCCCATCCAGCCGTTGGTGGTGGTGGTGGCGCATCTGGCGCTGGGAGAGAAGGTGCGTAATACCCAGCTGGCTTACCTGAAACGGATGCTGCGCGACTATAAGTATGTGGTGATGATGGGCGACTTTAACTGCCGCCTTGAGCACCTGTATGCATCACCATTGGCAGAGCTGGGACTGGTTACCGTGGAAGCGGACAACCTCAACACCTATCCCAGTTGGGCACCGGACCGCCACATCGACCATATCCTCTTGTCTCCGGGTCTGGAGAGCCAGCACACACGGGTACTGGAAGACTGCCGACTCTCGGATCACCTGCCACTGGCCACCGAAATCATTGTGCCTGACGAGGTGATTGCCGCGACCCGGGAACACCGGCTGCCGCTGATCAGTTAACAGTGAATAGTTGCGCGTTAGCGCATTGGGCTTACTCAACGGCCTGAGGCCGCGCACCACTGGTTAAGCGAGTGCCGGCGCCTGAAAACCGGGTGTCGTTTTCGCTGTTCACTATTCACTGTTAACTGTTCACTCTTCCAGAGCGCTGGATAGCCCCCCAAACAGCCAGCAAAATGCCATGACAGCGTCATTTGAAAGCGTCAGGCTATCCTCATGACCCTCAATCGTTTGATCATCGTTGCCCTGCTTCTGCTGCCCGCGTTTGGGGCCCTGGCGGATTGCCCGCGCGTGCCGGGTGAAGAGGATGATCGCCGTGCCAATGCAGGTTGTCTGATTGTTCAGGACGACAAGGTGTTGCTGATTACACATCGCTGGGGCGGCAAGCTGGGTGTGCCGGGCGGGACGCTGGAGGCCGGTGAACTGGCACAGTGCACCGCTTATCGGGAAACCCGTGAAGAGACAGGGATTGAGGTGGTGGTCGGGCCGCGTGTACAGGTGATGAAGAACGGTTTTCATCTTTATCGTTGTTATCCCGCAGATGCGCAGACTGTCAACGCTCCTCTCCCTGTGCCGGAGTCATCACGGCTGGAGGTAAGCGCCATGGGGTGGTATTCCCCGGCGCAATTACGCAAGGATGATTGGCGCTTTCCCTACCAGTTCGAACTTTTCCTCAATGTGCTCGACGAACAGCTGTCGCTGCCTCCTTCCCCCTGATTCTGTTAGCGGTTTAAGGCCGGTACTGCAGTGCATACCCCATATGGGTGATGCGCACGGTATATGACTCCCTTCTAATGATTGGGCAACGTCAATCGGGGTGATTGGAGATATCACACATGAAGGGAACATTCAGAATCGCCAGCCTGGCGATGGCTATTGCCATCGCCGGATGCGGCGGCGGTGGAGGCAGCAGTGGCGATGCCTCGTCGACGCCGTCTGCAAAGTCCAGCGTGGACGGTGCCGTGACCAAGGGGCCTGTCGCTGGCGCAACACTTTACCTCTACAGCATGGATGCCACAGGCAACAAGACCGGGGACGCGGTCGCCGGTCCGATCACCACCGCGGCGGATGGCAGCTGGTCCGTGACGATTCCGGACTCGGTGGCTCGCCCACTGTTGATCGAGGCGTCAGGAGGCACCTATGAGGATGAAGCCACAGGCGCCACCGTCAATGCGGGTAGTTTGAACTCGTTCCTCCCCGCAGGGGCGGAGACTGCAGCGGTAACGCCGGTGAGCGAATTGCTGGTGCGGGCCGCCCGTGAGCACCTGGCGGCCAACGCGGAAGCAACCCTGGATGATGGCGTCAACGCAGGTCGTGATGTGCTTGACGACGTGTTGGGGGTGTCTTTCGATCCGCTGACTACCGTTCCTGCAACCAGCGGCGATGATGCCGCCGCCAAGCAGTACGCTGCGGTGCTGGGAGGGCTCTCTACCCAGGCGAACACCCTGAGCGGCTCTACCGACCCGTTTGAAACCGTGATCGCGCTCATTGAGGATGCCTCCGATGGCGTCGTGGATGGCAAGAAGGACGGGAGCAATATCACCATCGGTGACAATGCCGGGACCCTGCCAGATACCAGCAGCAGTGATCTGGTGGATGCGATCAACGACTACGCGTCCGAGAATGAAGAGCTTGGTGTCGCTAGCTACACGCTGTCCGCTGCAGCCGGTAGCAACGGTAGCGTGTCGCCGGCGTCGGTGTCGGTGTTGGGCGGTGCCACGGTCGACTTCACCATTACACCGGACACCGGTTACAGCATTGATACGGTGACAGGTTGTGACGGGGACCTGGAGGGCGGGATCTTTACCACCGATGCCATCGAGGCCACCTGTAGTCTGTCTGTATCGTTTGTCATTAATGAATACGAAGTGAGCACAGCTTCGGTGACGGGTGGCGCGGTGCTGCCCGGTTCGGCGCTGGTGGATCACGGTGACAGCACCGAGTTCGAGATCAGTATCGATGAAGGCTATGACCTGCTGGGCGTAGAGGGGTGTGGGGGTTCGCTTGAAGGGACCACCTACACAACGGGGGCGATCACGGCAGCCTGTACTCTCACCCCGAGCTTTGCCCTGAAACAATATGCGGTAACGACCAATGTCGTGGGTGAAGGGAGTTTTGATCCTGATTCGCTGACGGTAGGCCATGGCCAGAATGGTTCGCTGACACTGACTGCGATGATGGGCTACCAGGTGGACTCGGTGGCTGGGGATACCTGTGAGGTTGCTGCTACCGGCCAGAATGGTGGCTACACCGTTGGCCCGGTGACTGAAGCCTGTCAGGTAGAAGCGGTACTGAGTCTGATGAGCTATACCGTGACTGCCCAAGTCACGGGCAATGGCACCGCCTCGCAATCCAGTGCAACGGTTGAGCATGGTAGTTCGGCCAGCTTTACGCTGACGCCTGACGAAGGGCACCAGATTGGCGCCGTTGGTGGCACCTGTGGCGGCAGCCTGGAAGGCAGCACTTACACCACTGCGGGCATCACAGGCAATTGTTCCGTGGCAGTGACTTTCGATCCGCTGCAATACCAGGTAACCACGATCGCAGCCAATGGCAGCTTCTCGCCAGCCAACCCCATGGTTAACCACGGCGATAGCCAGGTATTCACGGTGACCGCAGATGAAGGCTATCAGCTGACCGGTGTGACCGGTTGTGGGGGGACGCTTGAGGGCAACACCTTTACCACATCCACCATTACTGCTGCCTGTTCAGTGGAAGCGACCTTCGAAGAGAAGACTTACACCGTTACCGCCACGGTACAGGGTGACAACGGGATGATTTCCGGCGAGAACCTGGAGGGTGTGGGGCACGGCGATGTCAGGGAGCTGACGGTCACCCCGAGTGAAGGCTATGAGGTCAATACCATCAGTGGCTGTGGCGGCTCCCTGAATGTGGACGGCACAACCTATACCACCGGTGAGATTGTTGCGGACTGTGAGGTGGTGGTGAGTTTTGTGGAAGACGGTTCGGGCCCAACCGGCGCGTTCTGGAACGAATTTAACTGGGATCAAGCCAACTGGCAGTGAGGCCATTGGTTAAAGGACATAACCTTAGAGGGTAAGAGACATGAAAAAGATGATTCTGACTGGCCTCACCGCCGCCGTGCTGAGCGCCAATGCGATGGCTTCGGAAGTGACTGAAGGGGATGTAACGCAATTCAACGCCAACACCCCGGCGTTGGCGAGCGAGGTGAACGGCAACTTTGCGGCGCTTGTTTCTGCGATCAATGACAATAATGAGCGTATTAGCGCGCTGGAGGATGCAGCTGGCACCGGCGGTTCCCTGGAAGACAAGATTGCGGGCTCCACTTACAAGGTAATGTTTGTGGGCAATATTATCGGTACCCATCATGACGCCTTGAGCCCCCATAGTTCTGGCTATCTTGAGGGCTTTGGCGGTACCAGCGTGATTACGTTCAACGAGGATGGCAGCCTGTCTGAGCAATGGCAGGAAGCGGGTCGGGAAATCGGTCTGGACAAAGATGATTGCGAAGAAACCCAGCCTGATACGTTTGTCTGTGAGCACCGTGTAGATGACTTTGTTGATGGCCCCGAGACATTCACTAACCAGGGTAGTTGGTCGTTGGATGGCAACGTGCTCGCCGTGACGTTCCCGGAAGAAGAAGACAGTGAGGATTTCCTGGTTTCCATGAATGGAGAGCTGATTATTCTGACGAGTTCTTCTATTGAGCAGGAGAGCGACGAGTACGGCACCAATAGTGATTACGAGCATTCAATCGCTATCGGGGTGCGTTTGCCCGTGGTGGAATAATCCGCATTGAAACTGAACGAGGAAGGGGGCATTTGCCCCCTTTTTTGTGTCCTGGAAGTAGCCGTAGAGCGTCTCGTTTTGTGTAGAGGGGGCGTTTTCGGGTTAGTAACGCGTCTCCGCCATTCCCGAAAACTGTTTAGCCAGATAAGTGGCGTAGTTGTCTGTCATGCCCGCCAGAAAATCCAGTGCGCGCATGATGCATTGATAGATCCTTTCCTGCTCCGGTAATTGTTCCAGATTATCGGGGAAGCTGTGACGGCCAATCAAATCGATGATGCGTTCATGGCGATAGTTTCTGGCACTGTTACGAGCGTGGGATACGGCGGCTTCGATCAGCCCGTCGAGCAGGGCGCCCATGACTTCGAAGGCTCCAATTTCCAGTTCGATCTTGCGGGGATGCTCGAACACTTTTGAGCGGGCCAGTTGTTTGGCGTTCTCCACTACATCTCGCACCGCCGGTTCGCAATGGCTGATCAGATCCCCCTCCATGCGGCCGAGTAACAGACGTTCATGGTTGGCGACAAACGCTTCGACCCCTGCTTCAATAAATCGCTCGATGATCTTGCCGCGCAATAGCGCCGCCTTGCGGCCATCGCGCAGGTCGGAATGAATCAGTTCGCTGACCTCACGGGTATCGGGGAGAGCAGGCTGCAGCAAGGCGTAGACTTCATCCCAGTGCAGCAGGTCCATTTCCAGACCATCTTCCAGATCAATGATGGCGTAGCAGAAATCATCTGCCGCCTCCATCAGGTAAGCCAGCGGATGGCGGCAGTAGCGTCCAGGGGAAAGTTCACGCAGGCCGGTTGCCGTTGCCACTTCCTGGAAAGCGGATGCTTCTGAGACGAAGGCGCTGTATTTGCCGGGTTTGTTACTCTCCGAGGCATCGGCAGACAGCCAGGGGTACTTGAGGAAAGTGGCGAGCGTGGCGTAGGTGAGACGCATGCCGTCGTCATACTGGTGATATTCGCTTTTGGTGAGGATGCGAAACCCCTGGGCATTACCCTCGAAAAACGTCAGGTCGCTTTGCTGGCGTGTCGGTAGCAGGTCCAGAAAGTGCTGACCCCGTTCCTGGAACCAGGCGCGAATGGCGCGCTCGCCAGTATGCCCAAACGGCGGGTTGCCAATGTCGTGGGCCAGACACGCAGACTGGACGATGTCGCCGAAGTCGGTGGCACTGATGGTGTCGGGGAGCAAATGCTTGCTATGCAGCCGCTCACCGGCGCGGATACCCAGGGTGCGGCCAACGCACGACACTTCCAGGGAATGGGTCAGGCGGTTGTGGACATGGTCGTTGGTGGCCAGCGGGTGCACCTGGGTCTTGCGGGCCAGCCGGCGGAAGGCCCCGGAAAATATGATCTTGTCATGGTCACGCAGGAAGGCGGTACGGCCGCTTTCGTCCTTGGCGCTTCGTCCGCCCAGGCGGGCCTTGTTCAACAGTACGTGCCAATCCATATTGTAAAAGTCTCGGTTATCCCTTGAGAAACGCGTGGCAAAGTCCCACGGTAATCACTCACGGCATGTTGCCACGGGCGGTGCTGTGATGAACAGAATATACGGCAAGGGAGATCTTCATGAGTCTGGATAAACCGTTACTGATGCTGGTCACCAGCGCATCCCAGATGGGGCAGGGGCAGCAAACAGGGCTGTGGCTGGAGGAGTTCGCCGTCCCTTATCTGCTGTTCCGGGAACAACAGGTGCCGCTGGTGGTGGCCAGCCCTCGCGGAGGCAAGATCCCGGTGGACCCGAACTCGGTTCCCGATGATGACCAGAAGACGCAATGGAGCGAGGCGATCGATCAGCTGCAGGATACCCGTGCGCTGGAAGATGTCTGGGAAGACGGTTTTAGCGGTGTCTTTGTCCCGGGTGGCCATGGCGCCATGTTCGATATGCCGGATAATCCGTTGGTGGCCGCGGTGATGGAGCGTACCTGGGCGGATGGCGGCCTGCTGGGCGCGGTGTGTCATGGCCCGGCGGCGCTGGTGGGGTTGCGTAATGAAGATGGCTCCCCGCTGGTACAGAACCGTACCGTTGCCTGCTTCACCAACGAGGAAGAGCGTGAGGTCGGGCTGGATGAAGTGATGCCGTTCCTGTTGGCCACCCGACTGGAAGAGTTGGGGGCAACACTGGATCTGGCTGACAAGTTTGTTGCGCACGCGATCACGGATGGCAAGCTGGTAACCGGCCAGAATCCACAGTCCAGTGAGGCGGTGGCCCGGGCGGTCATTAACGCGCTTTCAGAGTAACCGCCGGTATCCGGCAAAACAGGGAAACGGAGAAACGATGGGGATCTACGATTATTCTGCTACCACCTTGAGTGGCGATGAGAAAAACCTGGCTGATTTCCAGGGCAAGGTCATGCTGATTGTGAATACCGCCAGCAAATGCGGTTTCACGCCGCAGTTTGAAGGGCTGGAAGGCCTTTATGACGACCTCAAGGACAAGGGGCTGGAGATCCTCGGGTTTCCCTGTAACCAGTTTGGCAAGCAGGAGCCGGGCGCGGCGGATGAAATCGGGGCTTTCTGTCAGAAAAACTACGGCGTCAGTTTCACCATGTTCGACAAGATCGATGTGAATGGTGACAACGCCCACCCGTTGTACACCTACCTGAAACAGGAAGCGCCAGGGGTGCTGGGCAGCAAGGGCATCAAGTGGAATTTCACCAAGTTCCTGGTGAACAAGGAGGGCAAGGTGATCAAGCGCTATGCCCCCACCGACAAGCCGGAAGCGATCCGCAAGGACATCGAGAAGCTGCTGTAGGCATCAGCGTCTTGCGTCGCGCTCCTCTCTCGCAACGGCAGGGGAGCGTGCCTGCTTCTTCAGTTTCTTGTCCTGGTCGTAATGCCACTTGATGGCGAAGAACATGCCGACGCCGAATACGACCAGCTTGAACACGAGCAGAATGATCGGGACCCAGTTCATGGTGTGTGCTCTCTCAAGGCAGTGGAGACGCAGAACAGAGCCGGGCACCTTGCCCGATCAATGTTCACCGTTCCCGCTGATTCTAGGTCAAGCCCTCAGCCTGCCATATTGGACATAGTGTCCTTGCCCCCGCTACGGGCTCGCCTTGCGACGCTCCAGTCCCTCAAAGATCAACATCCCGCTCAGCATTGCGGCGACAAAGATCATGGCTTTGGCGCTGCCGGTGCCTGACGCGACCAGCGCCGGCCCCGGGCAGAACCCGGCCAGCCCCCAGCCAATACCAAATCCCAGGGCGCCAAGAACCAGTCGTTTGTCCAGTGTGCGGCGGGTGGGTAGCTGAAATGCCCGCACGAAGAATGGGGCGCTGCGCTGACGGGCCAGGTACACGCCCATGGCTGATACCGGTATGGCGGCGCCCATGACCAGTGCCAGAGACGGGTCCCAGTGACCGGCAAGATCCAGGAAGGCCAGCACCTTGGCGGGGTTGGCCATGCCGGCGAGAAGCAGGCCGACCCCGAAGGCAAGCCCGGCGATAAACGCTGCAAAATGATGGCCCCGCATTACAGGCCTCCCCACAGGTGACGAATCACATAGACGGTCACGAAGCCGCTGGCCATGAAGGCGACGGTGGCGGCCATCGATCGTGGTGACAGCCGCGACAGGCCACACACCCCGTGACCGCTGGTGCAGCCGGCGCCGTAGCGGGTGCTGATACCGACCACCAGCCCGGCGATGACCAACACGGGCCAGTCTGCGTCGATCACCAGCGCGGGCAGTGGTGCAAACAGCTTCCAGACCAGCGGGGCGGTCAACAGGCCAGCAATGAAGGCCAGCCGCCAGCCGTGGTCACCGGCGGGCCGTTGCAGCAGTCCGCCGACAATACCGCTGATGCCTGCGATGCGGCCATTGGCATGTAATAGCCAGGCAGCGGAGAGCCCGATCAGGGCGCCACCACCCAGGGCGCTCCAGGGGGTAAAGGCCTGCCAGTCAATGGTCATGGCGTTGTCTCCGTTTCCGCACAGAACTGTTGGTACAGGGTGTGCAAAATGGCCAGTGCGCGGGTATCGGCGACCCGGTAAAACATCTGCTTGCCTTCACGGCGGGGGGCAATCAATCCTTCCCGTCGTAATACTCCCAGTTGTTGGGATAGCGAGGGCTGGTAAAGCGCCGTCAGCGTTTCCAGTTCACTGACACTGCGTTCCTCGCCATCGGCCAGTTGGCAGAGCAGCATCAATCTGTCGGGGTGAGACAGGGCCTTGAGCATCTGGCTGGCGGCGCAGGCGTTGGTGCGCAGCAGGGCGGGATCGGGTTGCATGACAGTCCTTTCGGTACTAAACATAATACATTATCAAATAATATATATTATTTGGTGTGTCGGAGACAAGGCACTGGGGACGAAGCGGTTCATGTCGCGGCAGGCTCGAATGGCAGTACGCCGTAGTACATGGCAAAGAAATGGCAGACGCTGCCGCCGACGACAAACAGGTGCCAGATAGCATGGTTGAAGGGGATGATGCGGTCCGCCAGGTAGAAGACCACGCCTACCGTATAAGTGATACCGCCCGCCAGAACCAGCCAGAAGCCAGTGTCGTTGAGCTTGGTGGTCAGATCGTTGGAGGCAAACAGGATCAGCCAGCCCATGGCCAGGTAAATGCCGACGCGCAGCATCTTGAAGCGGTGGCCGTACAGGGCCTTGAGTCCAATGCCGGTGAGCGCCAGCGCCCAGATCACTGCAAACAGAATCCAGCCCGTCTGGCCGCGCAGGTTCACCAGCAGGAAGGGGGTGTAGGTGCCGGCAATCAGCCCGTAAATGGCGCAGTGGTCGAGCATCTTGAAGGCCGCGCGCAGTTTTGGGCTGCGCAGGCTGTGGTACAGGGTGCTGGCGCTGTAGAGCAAAATCAGGCTGGCGCCAAAAATGCTGAACCCGACGATTTTCCAGGGATCGCCCATCATGCTGGCGGCGACGATCAAGACCACGGTACCGGCGATGCTCAGCGCCACCCCAATGCCGTGGGTCAGTCCATTCAACCATTCTTCAAGGATCGAGTAGGGCGGTTCCGGGGTCGGGGTGGCAGCCATTGAGGCCCTCTGGCGGTGATCGGTGAAACGTTTCAGGAAAAGAGTCTGCATGATGCCGAGAGGCAAAACCCCCTGTAAAGCGCCATTTCGGACAGCCTTTCGTAAAGTCATCGTAAAACCCTTTTCATGCCAGGTTGAAAAGAGGGGTTGCTGACATCAAGGCTTGGGTACGGGCCAGCCTGGCCCAACCAGATTCTGATCAAGCAGATGGAGGACAGGATGATCGAGCACAACAAGCAAGTGGCAGAAGAGTTGAGCAAGCTGTTGGCCGAGAGCTACACCTTGTACCTGAAGACCCACAAGTATCACTGGAATGTGACCGGCCCCATGTTCCATAGCCTGCATTTGCTGTTCGAAGAGCAGTACGTGGAGCTGGCCGAAGCCGTGGACACCATCGCTGAACGCATTCGCGCCCTGGGCTGGAAGGCGCCGGGCAGCTATGGCGAATTTGCGAAGCTGTCCACCGTGAACGATGCCGATGGAGACCCGGCAGCCAGTGACATGATCAAGGAGCTGGCGGCGGATCATCGCACTGTGGCAGAACGGGCCAACAGGGTGTTGAAGCTGGCAGCAGAGCATGAAGATGAGGGCTCGGGTGCAGTCGCCAGTGACCGTATCGAGATCCACGAGAAGGCTGCGTGGATGCTATCTGCCCATTTGGGCTGATAGTCAGATCTGATTGCCGGGATAGTGGTAATCAAATGGTTTTCTGAATAGCCGGTGGCTATCATGTAGTCATTGCCTATCGAGGCAACCCAATGACGCGTGATGCGCTCACCGTCCGGCCCAAGGCCGCTACTGGATGTGGTGGTACAGGGCCAACCCTCTTCCCCCCTTGGCCGGCATCTGCCGGCCTTCTTTTTTCTGGTACGCCACCCAGCCTGCCCAGGTGTCTGCGCGTCCCGAGTCACTCGAGTCAACAAAGACATCACATTCATCACGGGCCACAATGGTTAGCCTGAGTTGAAGTTTGTTCACGGATGACCAACAAGCTGTGTGATAATGGTACTCACAAGTACCAAACAAGGATTCGGGAGAGCAACATGCAACGTGTCTGGGCATTGCTGGGTCTGACCCTGGCGCTGTGGGGATGTGCGGATGAGCCGGAAACAGTGGCTACACAGCCCCAGCCGGTGAAACTCTTTACGGTGGACAGTACCGCAGAAGGGCAATTGCGCCATTACCCGGGCAAGGTTGTGGCCACCGAAGGCTCTGAGCTGGCGTTTCGGGTGTCCGGGCAGCTGGTGAAGTTTCCGGTCCGCGCCGGTGAAGAGGTCAAGAAAGGGCAGTTGCTGGCGGCGCTGGATCCGGCGGACTTCCGTAACCAGCTGGCCGACCGTCAGGCCCAGTATGATCTGGCCAACAGTCAGTACCAGCGCAGCATCAGCCTGCATGAGCGTGGGGTGATTTCCGAGGCCCAGTTCGATGAAATCCAGGCCAAGCGACGTCAGGCGGAAGCGGCACTGAGTCTGGCCCGGGACAACGTGAACTATACCCGGCTGAGAGCGCCCTATGCCGGCACGGTTGCCCGCACCCACGTGGAAAATTACCAGTTTGTGCAGGCCAAGGAGCCGATCCTGTACCTGCAAGGCAACAAGAACATCGATATCGAATTTGCGGTGTCGGAGCGGTTCTTTACCAACCTTAAAAAGGATGGAGATGATTACCAGCCGGACCTGCGCTTTGAGGGCGCACCGGACAAGGTGTTCAAGGCCAGCTACAAGGAACATGAGGCCAGCGCCGACGATCGCACCCAGACTTACATCATCACCCTGACCATGCCCAACCCGGACGGCATCATGGTGCTGCCAGGCATGAGTGTGGATGTGGCGATCGACCTCAGCCAGATCATGCGTGAGTCCACCACCTGGCCCCAGGTGCCGGTGGAGGCGGTGTTCAACAAGGACGGTGAAGACGGCGCCTTTGTCTGGTTGTTTGATGCGGACGCCGGAACGGTTTCTGCCGTTGGCGTGACGCTGGGACAGGTCGTGGGTGACGGTGTCGAAATCACTGACGGTCTGGCCGCCGGTGACCGTATTGTCAGCGCCGGGGTGCACCATCTCAAGGATGGACAGGCGGTCCGTGAACTGGTGAAAGAGCGGGGCCTGTAAGTGATGAACATCGCCGAGTACAGCATCCGCCACAAGGTGGTCAGCTGGCTGTTCACCCTGATTCTGTTGGTCGGCGGGGCCATCAGTTTCACCCGCCTGGGGCAGCTGGAAGACCCGGAGTTCACGCTCAAGATTGCCATGGTGATCACCCAGTATGCGGGGGCTTCGCCTCGCCAGGTCGAAGAGGAGGTGACGCTGCCGGTGGAGCGTGCCATCCAGAGCTTGCCCTACGTGAAGAACGTCACCTCCATTTCCAGCAATGGCCTGTCCCAGGTGCAGGTGGAAATGAAACCGCGCTATCGGGCCAGTCAGCTCAAGCAGATCTGGGATGAGTTGCGTCACAAGATGACCGACCTGCAGGGCCAGCTACCCCCGGGCGCAGGCACCATTCAGGTAATAGATGATTTTGGCGATGTGTACGGCATTCTGCTGGCCATTACCGGCGAAGGGTACCGCTATCAAGACATGCAGGATTACGCGGACTACCTGACCCGCGAGTTGGTGCTGGTGGAAGGGGTCGGCAAGGTGGTGGTTGGCGGTCAGCGTGAAGAGCAGGTGCTGGTGGAAATCTCCCGGACCCGACTGGCTTCACTGGGCATCAGCCCTGACCGTATTTTCGGCCTGCTGCAGACCCAGAATACGGTGAATCCGGCGGGCAAGGTGCGGGTGGGTGACGAATACATCCGCATCTACCCCACTGGTGAATTCCCCACGGTTCAGGCCATGGGGAATTTGCTTATCTCCGACCCGGGGGCCGACGAGCTGGTGTACCTGCGGGATGTGGCCACCATCGAGCGCGGCTATGCGGAAGTGCCGGGACACCTGTATCGCTTTAATGGAGGGCCGTCGCTGACGCTGGGCATTTCGTTCGCTTCAGGGGTCAATGTGGTGGACGTGGGGGCAAGAGTGGACCAGCGTTTGGCGGAACTGGAATACCAGCGCCCAGCCGGCATGGAGCTGGCCACCGTCTATAACCAGCCCAACGAAGTGGACAAGTCGGTCAGCGCCTTCATGCTGAATCTCGGCGAAGCCGTGGCCATCGTGATCGCGGTCTTGCTGGTGTTCATGGGCTTGCGTTCCGGGGTGCTGATGGGAGGTGTGCTGCTGCTGACCATCCTGGGCACGTTCATCGTGATGAAAGTGCTGGCCATTGATCTGCAGCGAATCTCCCTGGGGGCGCTGATTATTGCGCTGGGGATGCTGGTGGATAATGCCATCGTGGTGACCGAAGGAATTCTGGTGGGCATGAAGCGCGGGCTGTCCAAATTGCAGGCCGCCAGCGAGGTGGTCAAGCAGACCGTCTGGCCGCTGCTGGGCGCCACAGTGATTGCCATTATGGCCTTTGCTCCGATTGGGTTGTCTGATGATGCCACCGGCGAGTACACCAACAGCCTGTTCTGGGTGTTGCTGATTTCCCTGCTGTTAAGCTGGATTACCGCGATTACCCTGGTGCCGTTTTTCGCCGAACAGTTCTTCAGTGACAAGGATGTGGGCGGTGCAGATGGAGAAGCCGAGGATCCCTACAAGGGCCGGGTGTTTGTCTTGTACCGGCGCTTGCTGGACCGGGCCATCCATCACCGGGTGCTGACGCTGTCCGGCATGGGGGTGTTGCTGGTGCTGGCGGTGCTGGGCTTCGGTTTCGTCAAGCAGGCGTTCTTTCCGCCGTCCAACACGCCCATGTTCCTGGTGGATTACTGGCTGCCCCAGGGCAGTGATATTCGCGCTACCCGTGAGGCATCCGAGCGTCTGGAGCGTTCGTTACTGGAGATGGACAGTGTCACCCAGGTGACCACCACCATTGGTCAGGGGGCGGCCCGTTTCATGCTGCCTTACGCGCCGGAAAAAAGTTACCCCAGTTACGCCCAGTTGATTGTGGAAGTGAAAGACCGCGACAGCATTGATCCGGCCCTGGCCGCGACCCGTGACTTGATCCGCAGTGAACATCTGCAGGCGTTTGCCAAGGTGAAGCGGCTGATGATCGGGCCCAGCCCGGCGGCCTCTATCGAGGCGCGTTTCAGTGGCCCGGACCCCACGGTGTTGCGCGAGCTGGGCCTGAAAGCGCAGGCCATCATGGCCGACGATGGCGCGCTGGAAAGTATTCGCCACGACTGGCGTCAGCAGGAAAAGGTGATTCGTCCGCAGTTTCTGGAAGCCCAGGCCCGGCGGGCGGGGATCAGCCGTGAGGATCTGGATAATACCCTGGCGCTGAACTTCAGCGGCCGCACGGTGGGCCTGTACCGTGATGGCAGCAAGTTGCTGCCGATTGTGGCGCGGCCGCCGGATGATGAACGGTTAAGCGCCAATAACCTCAACGATGTGCAGGTCTGGTCGCCGGTCTATTCCACCTATATTCCGATTAGTCAGGTGGTGGGTGACTTCGAGACCGAATGGGAAAACGCGTTGATCATGCGTCGCGATCGCAAGCGTACCCTGACGGTACAGGCGGAGCCCGATGTGCTGGGTGAGGAAACCGCAGACCAGGTATTGCGACGGATTCGCCCGGCGATTGCAGCGCTGGAGCTGCCACCGGGGTATTCCCTCACCTGGGGGGGCGAATATGAAGCCTCCAGTGATGCCCAGGCGGCGGTGTTTGGCAGCCTGCCCATGGGCTATCTGTTCATGTTCATCATCACCATGTTGCTGTTTGACTCGCTGCGCCAGCCGCTGGTGATCTGGGCCACGGTGCCGCTGGCGATTATCGGGGTGACCCTGGGCTTGTTGCTGCTTAATGCGCCGTTCGGTTTCATGGCGCTGTTGGGCTTCCTCAGTCTGTCCGGGATGCTGGTCAAGAACGGCATTGTGCTGGTGGAGCAGATCAAGCTCGAAATGGAGAGTCGCGAGCCGTTCGAGGCAGTGGTGCTGGCGTCCATTTCCCGGGTGCGGCCGGTCTGCATGGCGGCAATTACCACCATCCTTGGCATGGTGCCGTTGCTGTTCGACGCCTTCTTCGAGTCCATGGCCGTGGTAATCATGTTTGGTCTGGGCTTTGCCACCGTGCTGACCCTGATCGTGATCCCGGTGCTGTATACCCTCGCCTATGGCATCAAGCCGGGTAAGGATCAGCATGTGTGAGTCGTGACGGCCCCGGGGCAGGGATGCTGATTTCGGGGGCAGCTTGCCTGCCAGCGATGCCGGGTTAACAGGGCCGTATCGCTGGCCGGCAAGCGTGCCGGCTCGGCCTGTCGAAACTTGCGTCTCAAGGGTGCCTCTGTCCCGGCTCTCTGCCACAATGTGCCAGCCTGACGACTACATGACCCCAAGGAGTACCGATGTTGCTGGCCATTGCCGCCGTGATTGGCGGGCTGATTCTGCTGGTGTGGAGTGCCGACAAATTTGTGGAAGGGGCTGCGGGCACGGCGGCCCATGCGGGTATGCCGCCGTTGCTGATCGGCATGCTGATTGTCGGTTTCGGTACCTCGGCGCCGGAGATGGTGGTATCGGCGCTGGCCGCCCTCGAAGGCAATCCTTCCCTGGCACTGGGTAACGCCTACGGTTCCAATATTTCCAATATCGCCCTGATTCTGGGGGTGGTGGCGGTAATCAGCCCCATTGCGGTGAACTCCGCGATCCTCAAGAAAGAGCTGCCGATTCTGGCCGTGATTACCCTGATTGCCGGTTACCAGCTCATCGACGGCAATATCACCCGCACCGATGCCTGGATTCTGATTGCGCTGCTGGCGGTGCTGATGGGGTGGTCGATCTACGCGGCCATGAGCGGCAAGGGGGATGTGCTCGGTGGCGAGGTGGAAACAGATCTGGCCGACCATCCGTTACCTTTGAAAAAAGCGCTGTTCTGGCTGGTGGTAGGGCTGATCCTGCTGGTGGCCAGCTCGCGGCTGCTGGTGTGGGGAGCGGTGTTCATTGCCCAGAGCCTTGGGGTCAGTGATCTGATCATCGGCCTGACCATCGTGGCCATTGGCACCTCGCTGCCGGAGCTGGCGTCCAGTATCGCGGCGGTGAAAAAGAACGAACACGATATCGCCTTCGGCAACGTGCTAGGCTCGAACCTGTTCAATACCCTCGGCGTGGTCGGTATTGCCGGTGCCATTAGCCCGATGGCGGTGGAGCCCGGTGTGCTGCAGCGGGACTGGGGCCTGATGATGGCGCTGACGCTGGCGTTGTTTGTGATGGGCTTTGGCCTGTGGGGCCGCAAGGGGCAAATCACCCGCAGCAACGGGGTCGGTTTGCTGGTGGTGTATGTGGCCTATATGGCCTATCTGGGGACCAGTCTGCTGGTGACCGCTGCATAACAAGGATTCAATCATGGCAGGGACGTCTGACAAGCTGGAACGCCGCGCATTTCTGTTTTCATTGATTGGGGTAAGTCTGGTATTTGCCCTGATGATGCAGCCCTTCTTTGCGCCCATTTTCTGGGCCTGTGCCATCAGCGTGATCTTCTATCCGTTCCAGAAGCGTGTGCTGGCGCGCTGGCCCAATCGGCGCAACCTGGTGGCCTTGTTAACGCTCACCCTGTGCGTGGTGCTGGTGATTATTCCGGTGTTGTTCGTGGCAACGTCTTTTGTCACAGAAGGGGTCGGGTTGTTCCAGAAAGTCCAGAGTGGCGAGGTCAACCTGGCCGACTACGTCGACAAGATCAAGCAGGCGTTTCCCGGGATACAAGCGTTGGCCGAGCGCTTTGATATTGATCTGGAGCGCATCAAACAACAGGCGGTCCAGGCCTTTACCGGCGCCGGACAGTTTCTTGCCAAACGGGCACTGGCCGTGGGGCAGAATACTTTCCAGTTTTTCCTCAACCTGGCCCTGATGTTGTATCTGGCGTTTTTCCTGTTGCGTGATGGCGACGCCATGGTGGCCATGCTGATTCGTGCCCTGCCATTGGGTGATGAACGCGAGAAGCTGCTTTTCGCCAAGTTTGCCGAAGTCACCCGTGCCACCATCAAGGGCAATCTGGTGGTGGCCATTACCCAGGGGGCCCTGGGTGGGTTGATCTTCTGGTGGCTCGGAATTCCGGGTGCGTTTTTGTGGGGGGTAGTGATGGCGGTGCTGTCATTGATCCCTGCGGTAGGTGCTGGCCTTATCTGGTTGCCGGTGGCGGTGTATCTGTATGCCGTGGGTGACGTGATCAGTGCTACCGTGTTGTTGCTTTACGGTATCTTCGTGATCGGTCTGGTCGATAATATCTTGCGTCCGATCCTGGTGGGGCGGGATACCAAGTTGCCGGATTACGTGGTGCTGTTTTCCACCCTGGGCGGGCTGGCCATGTTCGGGATTACCGGGTTCGCTCTTGGTCCCCTTCTGGCTGCGTTGTTTGTGGCGTTCTGGGGTATCTTTATTCGTGAATTCAATGAGGGCGAACCTGCTGCTGCGTTGTTGGAACAGCAGTCAGACCGCTCCGGGAGTGAATGACCGTGATTTTTCTGCGCATGGTGCTGGCGGCTTCCATCGCCGGTTTGTCTGCCTTCGGCTGTGATGAAGACGAGGATATCTTTGGCGACAGCACCCGCCTGTATTTCCACAACCAGCTAACCCAGAGCTCTGGCGGCAGTAGTGATGATGTGGTGGTGGATTTTTATGTGGACGACATGAATACCCCCCTCAGCGAGGATCGTGGCTATACCGAATCGGGTAATGTCAGCAGCAACCAGATCGAGCTGGATGACGACAACGAAAACCTCCAGTTTGATGTTCGTGGCCGTAGTTCAGGGACAACACTGATCAATGGGCCGATCAACCAGACGCTGGTAGCCGGTGACCGCTATACGGTGGTCATGATGGGGGACACGACACTCGACAATCGCCAATTAAGAAGTTTTCGTTACCAGGATGTAGATGTGGCCAGTGGCCAGATTCGGGTGCGTTTTATCAATACCCTTTCCCGCTTGTCCGGTGATGACCTCAGTGTGACCTTGCCCGGCGGCACCCAGCAGCTTGCATCAGATCTGGAGTATGGCAGCGCCAGCAGTTACACCACTCTCTCTGCGGGTGGCACCCTGCAAGTGGACGTCAACAACCAGACCCAGGGTATCCTGATTGACCAGGTCAGCTGTAATGTCAGCAGTGGCCGAAGCTACGATGCCATCATCGCCTATACGCGTTTTGACAGTGACGATGATCAGATTTCGATTTACTGCCAGCCCTATAGCTGAATCAGGTTAGCTGGAACTTTCTTCGTATTTCTGTTTCCTACCTGCGACAATAACGAATTCGGTTCATCGTTAGCTCGATGGCCGCTTCAGAACGCGAGTATTTGGGAGGAAGTATGCAGAAATGGGGTTGGCTTGCACTGGCCGGAACGGTGGTGCTGTCAGGGTGTGGCGGTGATAGTGATGACGATGTGGAATCGTTTCTCCGTGAGCGCACCGGGATCTATTTCCACAATCAACTGGGCGACCAGAGTGGCAGTGGCAATGAGCAGCAAGACACCACTGTCGATGTGATTATTCGCAATGATCTTTCCGGGCCCCTGTTTGAAGCCCGTGAGTACTCGACTACCGAGCAAGACGGCATGGCATTCAAGCTGGAGTCGGATACGGAAACCGTGCTTTTCGATATCAATAACGCCACTGCCACTCTGGTCGATGACACCGGGATTGCCCTTGCCGCCGGGGAAAACTATACCCTGGTGCTGATGGGGTTACTGGCCGGCAGTGGCGATCAAGTGCCGAAGCTCAAGGCATATGAGCAGATCCCCGCCTCTGTTGACGCCGGTCAGGTTCGGGTTCGTTTTGTTCATGCCCTGGCCGACAAGGCAGACCAGAACATCGACGTTTCGGTGGGTGCCTCGACCCTGGCCTCCGGGTTGGACTACGGCGCGGTCAGTAGCTACCAGACCGGCGCGCCTGAATCATCCTCCACGCTGACCGTGACATTGCAGGTGGGCGCAGCCAGTGCGGTGGATCGCAGCTGTTCGATTCAGCTGGGCAGAAGCTACGATGCGATCATTGCCCATCCCGCCCCGGACAGTACGGGTGTCGCCCTGTACTGTCAGGAAGTGGATGCGGGCTGATCATCCTTTCAGTCTCACCGTCGGGTCCAGGGCGGGGGCCTTTAGGGGCCCGCCCTGGTAGGCGGGTACATCACCAAAACGTGTGTTTGGCCACTGTTGCCAGTCCTTGAGGGCGTTTTCCAGCCGGGTCTGGTCGCGGCCCACAAAATTCCACCACAGCAATACCGGCTGGCTCAGGGGCTCACCGCCGAGCAGCATGAGCCGGCTGCCGGGATCCAGCGACAGCCGTAGTCGATCCCGTCCCTGCCCCAGATAGTAGAGCTCGCCGGTTTCCAGTGTGGATCCCTCCAGAGTCGCCCCCCCTGCGTTGATGCACAATCCCAGCTCAAAGTGCTCAGGCACGGCCAGCGACAACTCGCCGCCTTCGCGAGCGACGATGTCCGCCCCCACCAGCGGTGAAAAGACCTGGGCCGGGGATCGGTGGCCGTTCAGCTCGCCGACAACCAGAGTAAGCTGGGCGCAGTCCTGTTCCCATTGGGGCAGGTCACGGTGATGGGAAAAGGCCGGAGCGGTGTCTTCGTGCTCGGCAGGCAGGGCAATCCAGAATTGCAGGCCATGCATGGGGCCGCTAAACCCCGGCGGGCTTTCTTCGGAGTGGCAGATGCCGTAGCCGGCGGTCATCAGGTTGAGTTCGCCGGGCTCAATGATTTGCTCATACCCCAGGCTGTCCTTGTGCAGCAATGCGCCTTCGAATAGCCAGGTGACAGTTTGCAGGCCGGTATGGGGGTGGGTGCCCACATCCACCGCGTTATCCGGATTGAGGGAGGTGGGGCCGATGTGATCAAGAAAGCACCAGGGGCCGATCAATCGTTGAGTGCGACTGGGCAGGTGGCGAATGATGGGCAGGCCATTACCGAGAATGCTCCGGCGTGAGGCAACAGCATTGAGTGTCAGGGTGGTGGTGAGGTTGGGGCATTCCACCACTTCACCGTCGTGACCGGTATTGCTCATGGTGACCTCCAGGGCAGTGTGTTCGCGGCAGCCTGTTTCAGGAGTATGGTACTCACAGATCGCAAAGCAAAGGCCGCCCCTCGGGTGTGGCTCATCTTCTCGCAGACAGGAGCTCAGCATGGCAACAGTCGCCGTTCACAGCACGCACAAATACCAGCAGGCGATCCATGCCCGCCATCATCAGCTGAGTGCCGATGAGAGTGCTGCGCTGGGTGGTGATGACCAGGGGCCGAACCCTTATGAATTGCTGCTCTCAGGCCTTGGGGCCTGCACTTCGATCACTTTACGCATGTATGCCGAGCGAAAGGGCTGGTCGCTCGGTGAGATCCACGTGGACCTGCGTTTTTACCGGGACGAAGAAGGGGGCGAGCATATTGAGCGCACCCTTCACTGCAGTGGTGAGCTGGAGGTAGCCCAGCAAGAACGCTTGCTGGAGATTGCCGCCAGGACCCCGGTAACCCGTACCTTGCTGCAAGGCACGGCAGTCGCGACACAGTGGAAATAAGCGGCGCCCGCCACGCTCTTTTGGCATACTCGCGCCTCCATTGATTCAACGGAGGCGTTTGCCATGTTCAAGGTCAACGAATACTTCGATGCCAAGGTGGCATCCATTGCCTTTCAAACCGAAACCAAGCCGGCCACCGTGGGCGTAATGGCCCCGGGCGATTACGAATTCGGCACCAGCCAGCACGAAGTGATGACCGTGGTCAGCGGGGCCCTGACGGTGCAACTGCCGGGCGCGACCGATTGGCAGACCTTTGCTGCCGGTGAGACCTTCGAAGTGGAAGCCAACAGCAAGTTTCAGGTAAAGGTAGCGGTAGATACGGCGTACCTGTGCCTGTATGGCTGATCGCCACGGCACGACCAAAAAAGCAACACCACAATAAGAGCGCAAAGGGGGGGGAAGGGATGCCGTTTTTCCCGGCCAGGGATGGTGAATCACTACAGGTAAGAATTATCGGCCGTGGTCAGCCTGTGCTGATGCTGCATGGTTTGGGCATGCAAGGCCGGGACTGGCTGCCTTTTGTACTGCCGTTTACGCGGCGCTATCAATTCTTTCTGCCAGATTTTCGCGGTGCGGGTGGCTCTTCCCGGGTGCGTTTCAACCAGCCTGATGTGTTTCATAATCACATGCAGGATATGGAAGACCTGGTCAGCCATTTCGGTCTGAGTGACTTCTCACTGGTGGGGTATTCGCTGGGTGCCACCACCAGCCTCCATTGGCATGGCTATGGCGATTTCACTCCGGTTCGCCGTTACCTGCACATCGATCAGTCGCCCTGCATTGCCAATGGCAGTGATTGGGCCTATGGGCTGTTTGGTGACCAGCAGGTGCGTTTTTTTTCCCAGCTGGAAGCGCTGTTGGCCTTGTTGGACGGTGCCCCTGACGCAGGCCCTCTCAACCGTCTTGCCACGGGGCTGAGAGAGGCGGTATTGGGGCAGTTGCTGGATATCTTTTCCCAGGTCGCAGGGCGGCCCGAACTCCGCTCTGCCTACCAGTCCACCCGGCGCTGGTCCGGGATGTGGGCCCGGCTGCTGCCGGTGGCCGATGTGGCGGATCTGCGTGCCTACCTGCGCGCGTACCTGTCCCATACCCATGACTATCGCACCACCTCCGGTAACTTCCCTGTTCCGGCTACGGTGCTCACGGGAGCGTTGTCACCGCTATACCCTGCAGCCGGGCAGGCTGAGTTTGCCCGCCATATCCGTGCCCGCCATGTGGTGCTGGACAAGGCGGGGCATGTGCCACTGATGAGTCAGCCGGTGGCGTTCACCCGCGCCCTGGGACGTTTTTTAAACGAATAACGGAATCGGGTTTCGCAAATTGGCGGATTGTCGGTACCATGCGGGCGTCACAGACAACGCCTGAACGGGAGATCGGGGTGGCCGCCATTCATTCCTCTGCACCTTCACTGACCCTGCGTGCTGGCAGCGAGGCGATTGCCCATCTGCGCGAACACGGCTTGCGCCCCGAGGATGTGGATCTGTTGCCCGGGGCGGCAGGGGGTCCCAAGGCGCTGGGCATCAATGGCCTGGACAAGGCCGTGTTCGGCGACTTCCTGACACGTGCCCGTGTGCCGCGGACCCTGATCGGTGCGTCTATTGGCAGCTGGCGTTTCGCCGCCATCAGCATGAGTCAGGACCCGGCAGCGGCGCTGGACCGCCTGGCGGAGCTTTATACCCGTCAACGTTTCCCCAAGGGCATTACTGCCACGGACGTATCCCGCCGCTGCGCGGCCATGTTGTCCGAACTGTTGCAGGACCGGGATCAGCATATTCTCCGTCATTCCGATTACCGGCTGGTGATTGTGGTGATCCGTAGCCGCGGCTTGATGGCTCATCAGGGGCCGCTGGGTCTGGGCCTGGGGCTGGCTGGCCTGATCGGAACCAATCTGTTCAGCCGTCGTGCCACCGGTCTGTTCATGGAGCGGGGGCTGGTGTGCAGTGGCGACGCGCCGTTGCCACTGGGGCCGCTGAATGACTTCACCACCCACCGTATCCCGCTGTCCGCCGATAACCTGCGTGCTGCCTTGCTGGCCAGCGCTGCCATTCCCATGGTGCTCGATGGCGTCACCGAGTTTCCTGGTGCGCCTGAAGGGGTGTACCGCGATGGAGGCATGCTCGACTATCACCTGGATCTGCCTTACCAGAGCAACGGCATTGTGCTGTACCCGCACTTTACAGACCGGGTCATCCCCGGCTGGTTCGACAAGCCTTTGCGTTGGCGTAACGGCGACCCGCACCGCTTGCGTCGAATGCTGCTGGTCTCGCCGTCCCCCGAGTACCTGGCCAGCCTGCCCCACGGCAAGCTACCAGACCGTACCGACTTCAAGCATTACCTCGGCGACGACGCCGGCCGCGAGCAATACTGGAAAACCGCCATCGCCGAAAGCGAGCGCCTCGGTGATGAATTCCTGGAGCTGGTGGAAACCGGCAAATGGGAAGAGCGGTTGAAGGTAGTGAACAGTTAACAGTGAATAGTGAACAGCGTCGCGGAAGCGACCTGGGGTTGTTGAACGCATGAGGCCGCGTCCAGACGTTGGGCGCGGCCTCATGTGTTGAAAAACCGGAAAGGTTGCTCGCGCAACTGTTAACTGTTCACTGAACCCCTGCTAGTCTCCCCCTACCCTCTACCACCCGCCGAGCGTGCCTTTGAACTCAACTGCTTCTCTTTCCAATACCGCGCTTGCCCGCCAGTTGTGGCAGCAGACCTGGCCCATGGCGCTGGGGGTGATGTCGTTGCTCGGGTTTCATCTGGTCGACAGCATTTTTGTGGCGCGGTTGGGCACGGCGCCGCTGGCGGCCCAGTCCTTTACCTTCCCGTTGGCGTTTCTGGTGATCGGGGTGCAGGTGGGGGTGGGCATCGCCATTGCCGCGCTGATTTCACGCTCCATCGGCGCCGGCAAGCAGACCGAAGCCAACCGGCTGGGGGCGCTGGTGCTGGTCGGCGGTGGCGTGCTCCAGGGGTTGCTGGTGGGGCTGTTGTGGCTGGTACAGACCCCGGTGTTCACCCTGTTGGGGGCGTCGCCGGAAATCCAGACGTTGATTCGCCCCTATTGGGCCCTGCAATTGCCTGCCATGTGGGTGGGCGGTGTGGTGTATTTTGGCTACAGCCTGTTCCGGGCCCACGGCAATACCCGCTTCCCGGGTCTGATGATGGTGGTCACCAGCCTGCTCAATCTGGTGCTCGACCCGCTGCTGATTTTCGGGGTGGGGGAGTGGCAGGGTTTCGGTCTGCCGGGGGCGGCACTGGCGACCCTGTTGGCGTTTGCGCTGGGGGGCGTGCTGCTGGTGCTGTCTCTGAAGGGCAAGGGCTGGGTGCAACGTGAGGGCATGTTGCAGCAGATGCGCGACTCGGCCCTGCCGTTTTTTCATATTGCCGGGCCAGCGATGATCAGCCAGCTGATGCCCCCCTTGGCGGCCATGCTGGCCACCGCGCTGGTGGCGCGCAGTGGGGACCAGGCGGTGGCTGCCTGGGGGATGGCCAGTCGTCTGGAGAGCTTCTCCATCGTTCTGGTGCTGGGCATGACCATGGCACTGCCGCCCTGGCTGGGGCGTTGCTACGGCAGCAATGACTGGGACACCGTGCAACGGCTGATGAAAGTGGGCGCGGCCATGGTGGTGGGTTGGCAGGTGCTGCTGGGGCTGTTGCTGGCGGTCCTGGCCGGGCCGCTGGCCGGGATGTTGGTAGACTCGGCCCCGGTGCAGGCCTACCTCACCGTGCTGATTCGCTGGCTGCCTCCCAGCTATGGTTTGCTGGGTGTCTGCATGCTGGTGGTCTCAGCCAGTAATGCCCTCGGCTGGCCCATGCGTGCCATGTTGATTTCCTTCCTGCGTCTGTTCCTGTGCTACCTGCCGCTGTTATGGCTGGGCTTCCACCTCGGCGACTTCGGCGGCCTCGCCCTGGGCGCGGCCTTTGGCAACCTGATGGCTGGTGTGATGGCGTGGGGGATGTATCGACAGGCGCTTTCTTCCGTGAACAGTTAACAGCGTCGCGGAAGCGACCCGGGGTTTTAGAACGCATGAGGCCGCGTCCAGACGTTGGGCGCGGCCTCATGCGTTGAAAACCGAAAAGGTTGCTCGCGCAGCTATTCACTTTTCACGGTTAACTGTTCACTGCTTTCCCTCTCCCACTCCGGTGGTTTCCACAGGTGTTTCAGGCGCTGGGTGAGGGGGCCGCGTTTTGCCATGGCTTTGAACATGTCGGCGTATTCGTGGCACCAGTTGACGATCAGACTGTTGCTGTAGACCGGGCGGGTGATGCCGTATTCCACCGGCAAATCCTGTTTTTCCTCCACGAAGGTGCCGAACATCTTGTCCCAGACAATGAAGACACCGGCGTAGTTCTGATCGATGTATTCCGGGTTGCGGCCGTGATGAACACGGTGGTGGCTTGGGGTATTGAAGACAGCTTCAATGGCCGGGTGAAGCTTGTCCACCAGGGTGGTGTGGATGAAGTACTGGTACACCAGCGACAGGGCATAGCAGACCCCGATCCATACCGGATTGAAACCCACGAAGGCCAGCGGCACGTAGAACAGCCAGCCACCATTGAAGATATTGGTGGCGTTCTGGCGCATGGCGGTGGAGAAGTTCATGCGCTCGGAAGAATGATGGGTGACGTGGGCGGCCCAGAACCAGCGCACCCGATGGGAGGTGCGATGGAACCAGTAATAGAAGAAATCCACCAGCACCCACAACAGCAAGGCCGTCGCCCAGCTCAATTCGATGTCCATGAGCCGGTGGTGGAAGGCAAAGGCATAGACCGGGAACGCGATCAGGCCGGCGAACAACAGTTCGGTGGTCTGGTAGCCCGCGCCTAGCAGGAAGTTGAGCAGGGACTCGCGGCCATTGGCCAGTGCCGGGTTATGGCGGATCTTTCGGTACTCCCACAGGAACAGGCCGATAAACACGGGCGTGGCAACCACAAAGATCAACTGCCGCTCGTCCAGGGCCAGCCAGGGGGAAACGGCTTCCCACAGTGGCATCAATCCACTCTCACGCAGTACATCCTCGAACCATTCCAGCAGCACCATGGGGCCTCCACCGTTATGCGTTGTTGTCATGCAGGCATTATGGGCGGCAGCTGACGGCAGGTATTGACGATGCATGCCGTATTTTTGACAATCGATGCCAAACGACAAACGGATAATCGCCCATGGCAACCCCCATGCGGGTGACCGGAGCCTGGATCCAGCTGCTGACGGATTGGCTGGACCAGGAGAATCTGCCGGCCCCTGAACTGCGTACCTTGCTCGATAGCCGTAGCAGTGCCGATGTGGTGCCGATTCCACTCTGGCAAGACATGCTGGCGCAGGCGGTGGCGCTACGGCCGGGCCGGCCTGCACCGGGGCTGGCCATCGGTGCGCGGATTCAGCCGCGCCATGTTGGCGTGCTGGGGTACCTGTTGCTCACCTGTCGGACCCTTGGCGAAGCCATGCTGGCGTACCAGCGCTATGAATCCCTGTTCTACGGCCAGAATCTGGTCGAGGTGCATGCCGAGGGCGACACCATGATGCTGCGCTGGTCGGGGGAGGACTCCACCGGTGAGTTGGCAGACACCGTGGCCATCGCCAGCCTGGTGGCGTTTCTGCGTCGCCAGCTGGACGATCCGCCCGCTCCGCTGGCGGTGGATTTTCCCTTCGCGACCCCGTCGGCAGCGGCATGCGCCGCCCATGAGGCGTTCTTTGGCTGCCCGGTGCGTTTTGCGCAACCCTGGACCCAGGTGGTGTTCCCGGTGCATCTGCTGACCCTGCCACTCCCGCATAGCGACCCCAGCATGCGCAGCCTGCTGGACCGCCAGGCCAGCGCCATGCTGCTGGCGCTACCGGACTCCGACAGCTTCGATCGTGCCCTGCAACAGGCCATGGTGAGGCTGATGCCCGAGGGCAAGGTCACGCTGCCGCGGCTGGCGGCCACGCTGCACATGTCGGTACGCACCCTGCAGCGTCGATTGGCGGAACGTCAGCTGACCTGGCGCGCACTGCTTGACCGGACCCGCGAGCAATTGGGACGCCACTACCTGGCCGACCCGTCCCTCACGCTGGGGGACATTGCCCTGCTGCTGGGGTTTTCCGAGCACAGCGCGTTCAGCCGAGCCTGGCGCCAATGGACCGGCAGCACACCGGCAGTGGCCCGCCGTCAGCTGCGGGGATTGCAAGGTTGAGCACGAAAGCGTCACAGGATGTGTAGGGGAAATGGGGCCTAAAGTCAGAGAAAACAGCGAGTTAATGTGATTGGCGAGACGCCGCTATCAAAACTGTCCGGGCCCCTGAACAATCCTGTCATTGCTGATTGATACGCATCTTGTTTACCTTGCTGCCATCACGCCCTGTGGGGCAGTTGTGAATTCAGCAGGGGAACACACCCATGAAAACGCGTATTACTGAATTGCTGGGCATCCAGTATCCGATCGTACAGGGCGGCATGCAGAACGTGGGCTACGCCGAATTGGCAGCCGCGGTATCCAACGCCGGTGGTCTGGGCATCATCACCGGCCTGACCCAGCCTACTCCGGAAGATCTGGACAAGGAAATCAAGCGCTGCAAGGAAATGACCGACAAGCCCTTCGGCGTGAACCTGACCATCCTGCCCACCATCAAGCCGGTTCCCTACGAAGAATACGCGCGCGTGATCTGTGAAAACGGCATTCCGGTGGTCGAAACCGCTGGCCGTAACCCGGAACCCTTCATGCCGTTGTTTGCCGATGCGGGCGTCAAGGTTGTTCATAAGTGTACCTCTGTACGTCACGCCCTGAAGGCCGAGAAAGTCGGTGTGGCGGCGGTGTCAGTGGACGGCTTCGAGTGTGCCGGCCACCCCGGTGAAGATGACATTCCCAACCTGGTATTGCTGCCTGCCGCAGCCAAGGTGCTGAAGATCCCGATGCTGGCTTCCGGGGGTATTGGTACCGGTGCCCAGATGGCCGCCTGTCTGGCCCTGGGTGCGGATGGCATCAATATGGGAACCCGTTTCCTGGCCTCTGCAGAAGCGCCGGTTCACGAGAACATGAAGAAGGCCATCGCCGAAGCGTCCGAGCTGGACACCGCGCTGATCTTCCGTCCGCTGAACAATACCGCTCGCGTGTTCAAGAACGCCGTTGCCACCAAGGTAAACGAGATTGAGCGTGAGAAAGGTCAGGACATGAAGTTCGAATACATCGTTGACCTGGTGGCCGGTGTGAAAGGCAAGGCCGCGCTGACCTCTGGCGAAATCGATGGTGGTATCTGGACCTCCGGTATTGTTCAGGGCCTGATCGACAGCTACCCGAGCTGTGCAGAAATTATTGATGACATCATTACCGAGTGTAATGCCACCATCAAACAACGTCTGGCCGGTTTCATCGACGGCTAAACGTTCCCGGTTTTAAACTCGCTCTCCCGAGTCCAGCCAGGGGTTTTCCCCTGGCTTTTTTTTGCCCGCTTTGCGGTCGCAACACGCAACACGAAACATTCCCATACCCTCCGTAGGAGCGCCGGTTATTCGCTACGCTCGGTGGCGGCACGATAGCCGTTGTTAAATGTTAGGGCGCACGAACGAGCCAACCTCTCACTCCCGGATTATGCTGTTGAAAGCCCACAGCTCACAGCTAAAACCCCGGCTTGGTCACCGCCAGATAAATAATCATCGGAATAAAAATCATCACCAGCGGGGTGCTGATGCGAAAGAACAGCCAGTGCCACTGCATCAGCTTTTCATAGCGCTTCATGTCGCCTTTCAGGCGCCATTGTTTCTTGCTGCCTCCGAAATGCGAAATCCAGTAATCAAACACTTCCACCGGGATGAAGATGCCGATGACGATGGCCAGCTTGACCATCAGCCAGTGGGAGTCCATTCCCCAACCGGTAAGCCATACCATGAGTGCGCCGGTGGCCAGCACGATCGGGAAGGCGATGTGTTCCAGCGATGCGCCCCGGTCGAACTGTTCCATGGTCCAGTTGCGACGTTCCAGCCGGTGGGGGTCATCCGGGGTGCGTTGCCAGGCCAGCCAGGCCGATTTCACGTACCAGGTGTAGGCCACCGCCGTACTGAAACTCCAGATCATCACGAAAAGTAAATGAACAAACTTGATTTGTAGATACCAGGGCAGCAGTAGCTGGCGAAGTTCTTCCATCGGGTGTGATCCCTCTTTTTTTCTTCAATCTACGCGGGCCGGTCCGGTGGTGACATGACCAATTCGCCAAGGGCGTTTGTCAGCCCTTGTCAGTGCAAATGGAAGGGGAAGCTTTCACCCTGAGGGAAAGAAAAAAATCACGCAGGAGACACGGAATGGATCTCGGCAAGAATGCGCACATCCGGCTGGAACCGGAAGACGAATACATGCACCCCATTGAAGCTGCCAGCAACTTCAACGAAAGCATGTACATCAATCTGTTTGATCACGATCAGGCCTGCGGTGGCTGGTTTCGTGTCGGGAATCGGCCCAATGAAGGCCATGCGGAAATGTCGTTCTGTTTTTATCTTCCTGACGGGCGCGTGGCCTTCATGTTCCGGCGTGTGTCCATCGACAGCAATGAGGCGCTGGAGGCCGGGGGCATGCGCTTCGAGGTGGTCGAGCCGTTCAAAACCCTGAAGCTGCATTACCAGGGGGAGGCCTGCCTGCTGGATGATCCCCAGCAAATGGAAGACCCCAAGCAGGCGTTTGCCAATAACCCGCGGGTAAAGGTCAGTGCATCGCTCACCTTCACGGGTATGACGCCGGTGTACGGTGGCGAAGCGGTGGATGATAACGGTAACCCGATTGAGGAAGACCCGGACGAATCCTTTGCCCGCGGCCATTACGAGCAGCACATGAAAGGGCAGGGTGAGGTCACGATCGATGGCGAAGCCTTCGCCCTGAACGGGTTTGGGCTGCGCGATCATTCCTGGGGGCCGCGCTACTGGCAAAACCTGTACTGGTATCGCTGGTTGCCGCTGGTGTTCCGTGAGGACTTTGCCGTCAACGTGTCCATTGTGCAGATGGCCAGCGGTCGCCGGCATATCTGGGGCATGGTGTACGACACCCGGGATGGCAGTGAGGCGGCGTACGATCTGGTGGAAACCGCAACACTGTCGTCCACCCTCGATGGCCGCGATCAGGCGACGGCCCAGTCTGTGTCCCTGCGTACGGTCAGTGGCAGGGAGTATCAGATAGAAGGGAAGTCGCTGGCGCTCATTCCCCTGCGTAACCGTCGCCAGACTGATGCCGGCGAGTGGCGTCATACCCGTATTACCGAAGCCATGAGCCGCTTTCATTGTGATGGGCTCACCGGCTATGGCATGTCGGAGTACCTGGACCAGATCGTCGAGGGTGTGCCAGTAGGCCGCCACTGCTGATGGCCATTACCGCAGAGCGTATCGGGCAGGTCTTGCCGGCACGGCTGGCAGGGCAGGTCGAGATTAGCCGTTGTCGTCGCCTGACCGCGGGCGCGTCGGCCGATACCTGGCGTGTGCAGGCTACACTGGACGGGCAGCCACAGGACTGGATTCTGCGGCTGGATGCCGGCGCCGAAGATCTTGGCATGGCGCCGGGCAAAACCTGGGAGGCCCGTGCCCAGCAGGCTGCGGGGGAAGCGGGCTGCCCGGTGGCCAGGGTAGTGACCATTCTGTCGGGGCAGGAAGGACTGGGGGAGGGCTACCTGATGGAAGCGCTACCCGGTGAATCGCTACCGCCGGTGTTGTTGAAGGACGATCGCTACCGCCCGGCACGGGACGGTTTTTGCCAGCAGGCGGCACAGGCGCTGGCGGCCATTCACCGTACCCCGCCCGCTGTCTTGGACGGCTTGCCGGTGCAGGATGCCCTGACCCAGGTAGAGCAACTGTACGCCATGCATCAGGATTACGGTGAAGCCTTGCCTGTTTTTTCCCTGGTCTATGGCTGGCTGAAAGCCAATGCCCCGGAATGTGCGTCCCCGGCGCTCGTGCACGGGGATTTCCGGTTGGGAAATTTTCTGATCACGGACAACGGTTTGCAGGGCGTGCTGGACTGGGAGCTGACGCACCTGGGCGACCCCATGGAAGACCTGGGCTGGCTGTGCGTGAACGCCTGGCGCTTTGGTCGTCGTCACCTGCCTGTTGCCGGTATCGACAGCCGCGAGGCCTTATACCTCGCCTACCAGGCCGCCACGGGCATCACCGTGGACCCGCTCCATGCCCGTTATTGGGAATTGCTCGGCACCTTCAAGTGGGGGGTGATCTGTCAGTACCAGGCGTACAGTTACCTGCGCGGTCATGTGCCCAGCCTGGAGCGCGCCGCCATTGGCCGCCGCGTGGCGGAAACGGAATACGACATGCTGGTCTGCCTGCAGGATCTCACGGAGCTGAACCATGCCCCTTAATCGCCCCACCGCCAGTGAGTTGGTGGCTGCCATTGCCGCCTACCGTCAGCAGCCGGATGCGGATTCCCGGGTCGATGACTACTACGGCAAGATCATTCGCCATCTGGAGGCGTTGCTGGCCCGGGAAGCGACGCTATCGCCGCGCTATCAGAAAAACGAACGCGAGGTGATCAAGCAAAGCGCGGACATTCTGGGTCTGAAAGACAGCGATGCTGCCACGTTGGCAGAGGCGTTTTCGCAAGGCGTGTTGCCTGATGCATTGCAGAAAATTCTGAGCCTCTGGCTTCCCCTGGCCGAAGAAAAACTGGCTATCGACAACCCCCGTTACCCGCTTTGAGGTTCGCCCCTCAAGCGGGAGCTTCGGGCTGCGGGCACGGTTGTGCCCGCGGGTAATGCTACTGTAACTTCTCTGCGTGATAGCGCAGATGTTCATCAATAAAGCTGGCGATAAAGAAGTAGGAATGGTCGTAGCCCGGCTGCAGTCTCAGGGTGCATGGCACGCTGGCCTCTTCGCAGGCGGCGGCCAGGGCCTCGGGGCGCAGTTGTCCGTCCACGTAGAAGTTGTCAGCGTCCCCTTGATCGACCAGTAACGGCAGGTCGCTACCCTGGGCCTTGATCAGTTCACAGCTGTCCCATTCATGCCACAGTTCCCGGTTGTCTCCCAGGTAGCCGCCCAGTGCCTTTTCGCCCCACGGGCATTGGCCCGGATTGCAGATGGGGGCAAAGGCCGAGACGGAGGTGTAGCGGCCAGGGTTTTTCAGCGCGCAGATCAGAGCACCATGTCCGCCCATGGAATGACCGCTAATGGCCTGCTTGCCATTCAGCGGAAAGTGCGCGCTCACCAGGGCGGGCAATTCGCTGGTGACGTAGTCATACATGCGGTAATGCTGGTTCCACGGAGCCTGGGTGGCGTTCACATAAAAGCCGGCACCGGATCCAAAATCATAGCTGTCGTGTTCGCCCGGCAAGTCACTGCCGCGGGGGCTGGTATCCGGGCAGACGATGGCCAACCCAAGTTCTGCCGCCGTGCGTTGTGCGCCCGCTTTCTGCATGAAGTTTTCGTCCGTGCAGGTAAGGCCGGAGAGCCACCACAGCAGTGGTACGGGGTGCTCTTCTGCCGCAGGGGGCAGGTAAATGGCAAAGATCATGTCGCAGTTCAGTACGGTACTGCGGTGCTTGTAGCGTTTCAGCCAGCCACCGAAGGACTTGGTGGCGGAAACCAGTTCGATATCGGACATGAATAATCCCTCGCTGGCACGCCTCACGCTGTCACGCGTATGGGCGTGTTAGCGTGAAGCGTGTTGCGTGTAGGTGTTCTAGAACAAGATGACAGAGCGGATGCTCTTGCCTTCGTGCATCAGATCAAAGGCTTTGTTGATGTCTTCCAGGCCCATGGTGTGGGTCACGAATTCATCCAGTTTGATTTCGCCTTTCATGTAGCGATCCACATAGCCCGGCAGTTCGGTACGGCCTTTAACGCCACCGAAAGCGGAGCCTTTCCAGACCCGGCCGGTGACCAGCTGGAACGGACGGGTGGCAATTTCTTCGCCGGCACCGGCCACGCCAATGATCACGGATTCGCCCCAGCCCTTGTGGCAGCACTCCAGCGCGGAACGCATCACATTGACGTTACCGATGCACTCAAAGGAATAGTCCACACCGCCATCAGTCAGCTCCACGATCACATCCTGAATCGGGTCGCTGTACTGGGTGGGGTTGATGAAGTCGGTGGCGCCAAACTGGCGCGCCATGGTTTCCTTGCTGTCGTTCACGTCGATGGCAATGATGCGCTCGGCCTTGGCCATCACCGCACCCTGAATCACCGACAGGCCGATACCGCCCAGGCCGAATACGGCGACCGTGGACCCGGGCTCCACCTTGGCGGTATTCAACACGGCACCAATGCCGGTGGTGACACCGCAGCCGAGCAGACAGATCTTGTCCATGGGCGCTTCCTTGCTCACCTTGGCCAGGGAAATTTCCGGCACGACGGTGTATTCAGAGAAGGTGCTGGTGCCCATGTAGTGGTGCAGCATCTTGCCATTCATGGAGAAGCGGCTGGTGCTGTCGGGCATCAAGCCCTGGCCCTGGGTGGCACGCACCGCCTGGCACAGGTTGGTCTTGCCGCTGAGGCAGAATTTACACTGGCGGCATTCGGCGGTGTAGAGCGGGATCACGTGGTCGCCCGGCTTGAGGCTGGTCACCCCTTCGCCCACTTCCTGCACGATGCCGGCGCCTTCGTGGCCGAGGATGGAGGGGAAGATCCCTTCCGGATCCTTGCCGGACAGGGTGTAGGCATCGGTGTGGCACACGCCGGTGGCAACGATCTGTACCAGCACTTCACCGGCCTTGGGGCCGGCCACGTCGACTTCTTCAATGACCAGGGGTTTGCCTGCTTCCCAGGCAACGGCGGCGCGTGACTTCATGGTAACTCCAGTAATAACCGAGGGTCGGGAGAGCCGGCGGTGGTGGCGATCGGTCGGTGCCGATGTCCGCCCTGCCGTGGCCGGCGAGTGATGGATTCACTATACGCAGACACGAATGAAGGGATAAGGCACAATATGGCAATAGATTGTTGCTGTTGAGCAATAATAACGCAGAGCAATTTGCCTGATGTCCGACCTTCCATCTCTCATTCACCCGCCCTGTCCAGGAGCGGGTCGGGGGCTTTATGCAGCACTGGGACCGAATTGAAGCGTTTGTGGAAGTGGTGCGTCGCGGCTCTTTTGCGCATGCGGCGCGACATCTGGGCGTGTCCAGTTCCCATGTCAGCCGCTTGGTGGCGAGACTGGAAACCCAGCTGGGCACCCAGTTGTTGTACCGGACCACGCGCCGCCTGACGCTCACGGATGCCGGCCAGGTGTACTTTGAGCACTGTGGCCAGTTGTTCGATGGCTTTCAGGAGGCCCTGGCAGCAATCAGTGATTTCCAGCAGAGCCCCACCGGGGTGCTCAAGCTCACCTGTGCGACGACCTTCGGCGAGCGTTTTATCGCTCCGTTGGTGAATGACTTTCTGGACCGGCACCCGCAGTTGTCTGTGCAGCTGGATTTCACCAACCGCCGGGTGGATATCGTTGATGAGGGGTTCGATGTGGCGATTCGCACGGGCGCCTTGCCTGATTCGTCGCTGATTGCGCGCAAGCTGTGTGCCCGTCGGGAGTATGTGGTGGGGTCGGCAGGCTACTTTCAACGCCATGCCCGCCCCCATACCCTGGGTGAGCTGGGCCGGCATAATTGTTTGCGCGGGTCCGCCAGCCAGTGGAGCTTTGATGTGGATGGCCAGCACCGTCACCTGAAAGTGCAGGGGAACTGGCAGGGCAACTCCGGGGTGGCGTTACTGGATGCGGCGCGAAAGGGGTTAGGGCTGGTGCAGCTGCCGGATTATTACGTGGAAGCCGATCTGGAAAGTGGCGCGCTGGTCAGTGTGCTTGACCAGTATGCGTGCACCCACACTGCCGTCTGGGTGGTGTACCCGCGCCACCGTCACCTGTCACCCAAGGTCCGGCAGTTTGTGGATTTTCTGGTGGCGTCGTTTGCCTGAAAATCGCTTCAGCCACGACCCCGCGGCGCACCAAACAGAACGTGATCAATCCAGCAGGGCGCGCAGGTTGGCGATGCTGGCTTCGGCTACCGCATCTTCTTTGGCTTCGTCTTTCTGTACGCCGATGCCAAGGTAGTCGATATCTTCCTGGGGAATTTCTTCCAGGAAACGGCTGGCGGCGGTATCGATTTTTTCGCCGTACTGTTTGCGGGTCAGGGCCTGTGTCATGGCCAGGGTCTCGCGGGCACGGGTAATACCCACATACATCAGGCGTCGCTCTTCGACGATGTTGTCTTCCTCGATACTGGTGCGATGCGGCAACAGCTCTTCTTCTACGCCCATCATGTAAACGTGGGGAAATTCCAGCCCTTTGGAGGCGTGCAGGGTCATCAGTTGCACCCGGTCGGAATCGTCTTCTTCTTCCTGTTGCTCGAGCATGTCCAGCAGCACCAGTTTCTTGATCACGGCCTCCAGGTCGCTGGCGCCGTCGTCTTCCTCTTCCTGCTTTTCCAGCATACGTTCAATGCTGCGAACCAGCTGCCAGACGTTTTCGATGCGCTTTTCACCAATGCGCGGGCTGGAGGCGTTCTGCATCAGCCAGCCTTCGTAGTCGATGTCGGAAATCAGTTCGTTAACGGCCTGCAAACTGTTCTGGCCAAAGCAGAACTCGCGCTTGGCATCCAGCCATGCCTTGAATTTCTGCAGCTTCTCGGCGGACTTGGGTGCCATCACCTCGCTGAGCGCAAAATCATCGCAGACATGGTAGAGGCCTTGCTCACGTTTGAGCGCCCAGGTGGCCAGCTTTTCCAGTGTGGTCGGGCCGATTTCGCGGCGTGGCGTATTGATGATGCGCAGGAAAGCATTGTCGTCATCCGGATTGACCAGCAGCCGCAGGTAGCACATCAGGTCCTTGATCTCGCTGCGCGAGAAGAAGCTGGTGCCGCCGGATACCTTGTACGGGATCGACAGGCTCTGCAGTTTCATTTCCAGAATGCGTGACTGGAAATTGCCGCGATAAAGAATGGCAAAGTCTTTCCACTTGAGGCCGTGCTGTAATCGGCGGTGGAAGATGTCGCTGGCGATCCATTCGGTTTCGGCATCTTCATCGCGCAGGGCAGAAAAGCGAATCGGTTCGCCGTAGCCGTAATCGGACCACAGGGTTTTTTCGAATACGTGAGGGTTATTGTCGATGACGGTATTGGCGGCCTTCAGAATGCGGCCGGTAGAGCGGTAATTCTGTTCCAGCTTGACGACTTTCAGTGCGGGCCAGTCTTCCTGCAGCTGTGCCAGGTTTTCCGGGCGGGCTCCGCGCCAGGCATAAATGGACTGATCGTCATCGCCCACCACGGTGAACTTGCCCTCTGGCAGGGTCAGCATTTTTACCAGCTCGTACTGGGCGCCATTGGTGTCCTGGTACTCATCCACGAGCAGATACTGGATACGGTTACGCCACTTTTCCAGAATGCGCGGCTGCTCCTTGAACATGCGTGCCGGCATCAAAATCAGGTCATCAAAGTCCACCGCGTTGCACACCCGCAGCATGCGGTCGTAACCCCCGTAGGCCATGGCGGCCCGCAGGGTCTCGTCGGAGTCGGCGGTGCTCACCGCTTCCTCCGGCAATACCAGTGCGTTCTTCCAGTCGGAGATGTGCTTGTGGATCACGTCCACCGCGTCCAGGTCCCGCTCGGAGTCACCCTGGCGAAGAATTTCCTTGAGGATCTCCTTGCTATCGGCGCCATCGAGAATGGAAAAGCCATTGCGCAGGCCGCAGGCTTTCAGCTCGGACTTGAGAATGCGCAGACCCAGATTGTGGAAAGTGGAGACGATCAGGCCCCGGGTCAGGTCGCGACTCACCAGGGACTGCACCCGTTCTTTCATTTCACGGGCGGCTTTGTTGGTAAAGGTCACCGCCGCGATGTGCCGCGCCGACATGCCCCGCTCCTGGATCAGCCAGGCGATCTTGCGGGTGATCACGCTGGTCTTTCCGGAACCGGCCCCGGCCAGCACCAGCAAGGGGCCATCGGCGTAGTGCACGGCTTCCTGTTGGCGGGGATTGAGTTTGCTCATGGGGTGCAGTCCGGTTCGGGAGTGGGGCAAAGGCGGGTATGATACCAGCGTCGTGGCTGCACTCCAGATACCGGATGTCAGTTGATCGCCCACTTGTCGTGAACGGACCCACCATGCGCCTGGATTATTTTCTTGCCCACAGTACTGGCCTCAGTCGCAAGCAGGTCAAGGTGCTGATCGGCCGTGGCGAGGTGCAGGTGGAGGGCGAGCCCCGGCCCAAAGCAAATACCCCGCTGATCAGCGGGCAAGGGGTATGGTTGCGCGGCGAGCCGGTGACGTTGCCGGGGGCGCGCTATCTGATGCTGCACAAGCCTGCCGGGGTGGTGTGTTCCACGGATGATCCGGAGCATCGTACGGTGCTGGATCTGCTGCCGGGGGAGCTGCGCCGTGATGTGCACCCCGCCGGGCGACTGGACAGGGACACCACCGGGCTGGTGCTGCTCACCAGCGACGGCGACTGGTCCCATCGATTGACGTCCCCCAATCATGCCTGCGCCAAACGCTACCGGGTGCGCTGTGCAGATCCCCTGAGTGAGCAAGACCTGCAGTCACTGCGTGACGGCGTTCTGTTGCGCGGCGAAGACAAGCCTACCTTGCCGGCCACGGCAGTGCGGGTGAGCGAACGGGAGCTGTTGTTGACGATTACCGAGGGGCGTTACCACCAGGTGAAGCGGATGCTGGCGGCCCGGGGCAACAAGGTGATCGGGCTGCATCGCGAACAGATCGGCGAGATCGCTCTCGACGCCGCCTTGGCCCCCGGTGAGTACCGTCAGCTCACCGAGGAAGAGATCGCTGGCGTGTGATGGGCTGATCGCTGTTTCTCACTGCAGGAGCTTGCTTGCAAGCCAGCTCCTGCAGAAAGTGCGTTTTACCCCAGCTGTCCCTGCAGCTCCATCACGTCGACGGTGCGCTCCGGGTTGAGCGGGTCGATCAGGGTTTTGGCATCTTTATAAACGCGCGGGGTTTTGTAGAGCATCGCCACCGCTTTCACATGGCTGGGGCAGACATAACGGTCCGGCATTTCCTGTTGCAGCCAGGCGCGCACTTTCGGTGCCTGGTCCGAGCCCATTTTCGGGAACAGGTGATGCTCCACATGGTGGCTGAAGTGGAAGTGCAACGGGTCGATCCAGCGCCAGGCGCGCACGCTCATGGAGTTATCCACCGGGTGGTTGTTGTCCATCTGTGGGCGCAGCATGTGGTTGGTGAGAATGTAGCTTTGCCCGATGAAGTTGATGATCGCCATGGGAATCAGCACGGTAAAGACCGCCAGCGGGCCGGACAGGATGGCCAGGGCAATCCACGCCGCCATGCACAGGTACGACTGGCGAATGGCCTTGGTGCGGTTGAATCCCTTGAACTCCTCACGCTTGCGGGTCTGCATGCGCAGCACCAGCTGGGCATGGAACATGAAGGAATAGAACAGGAACAGGTAGCTGTACCAGGTACGTCCACCGGGGGCGAGCTTGGTGAAGTTGGCGGTGCCGGGGTGCTTTTCGTAGCGCACCAGGGTGCCGAACGAATCCGGGTCCTTGTCGCCCAGATTGGTGTGCGCGTGGTGGGCCACGTTGTGCCAGCGGCGCCAGAATTCCGGCGGCACCAGCGCCGGCCCGAAGCCGATCCAGCCCAGCAGGTCCTGCATCTTGCGGCTCATGCCCAGCGCGCCGTGCAGCACTTCATGGGCCAGCAGGGCCTGGCAGGCCAGGGTGTGCCCCGCCAACAGACTCAGCAGCAGATTGCCCCACCAGGGCAGGTCGAGCATCAGGATGGCGGTCAGACTGGCCACGATGATGCTGGTCATGGGGATGAACCACAGGGCGCGACGGGGGCGGGCGCGGAAGGTGTCCGGCCCCAGATCCTTTTTCACGGCATCACGGATAGCGCGGGCGTCGTCGGCGCCAAACTGGCGGCTGTAGCTGGCTTGGTTGCTGTTCATCTTCGGTCCTTGGTGCGAGCACCGGCAGGGAATCTTGATGCTGCGCATTTTGGTGAACAGTCGTATTCAGGCGAAGTGCAGGGCTGGACAGTATTCGGTCATTTTCGGACAGGGGTAGAAGTAGCGTATAGTAGAGGGCATGAGTCGCGAACGCTTCATACAACTGGACCCCGGCACTGGCCGTTCACCGGTTCCCGTCAACTACGTACGGAACCTGGTGGAGCTGATTGCGGACGTGGGTGTGGACACCCGCCGCCTGCTCAATCGCGTTGGCCTGAACGAAGCCGAGGTGTACAACCCGGAGCCGGCACTGCGCTTTGAGCAGTTCCGCCGGGTGATGGTGGGCGCCCGCGAGATGACCGGCAACCCGGCGCTGGGCCTGACTCTGGGCCAGCAGCTGACACTGACGGCGCACGGCCTGCTGGGCTATGCGGCGATCAGCAGTGCGGATCTGGGCGATGCCCTGCGCTTGCTGGAGCGCTATTTCCGCACCCGCACCCGTTTGTGTGTCCCGCGTATTGAGCCCACGGATGCCGGGGTGCGTTTCTGCCTGATCGAAAGCGTACCGCTGGGCGACATCCGTGAGACGTATCTGGAAGTGGTGGTGGCCGCCGTGGTTGGCGGGATTCGCTACCTGCTGGGCGACCGGTTCCGGGGCGCGGTACTGGAGCTGCCGTATCCGGCGCCGGCCCATGCGGAGCGGTATCACCAGCTTCTGGACATGCCCGTGGAGTTCGATGCCGACGTCGCCGCGCTGCGTCTGCCGTCGCGCTTGCTGGACGAGCCCTTCACCCTGTCGGATCCGGCCTCCCGGCAGATGGCCGCGCAGAAGTGCGAAGAAGAGCTGCAGCGCCTGGAGGCAGACCAGGATTGGGCCAGCCGGGTGCGCGCCCGTCTGATGCAGGCCGAAGGCATGCTGCCCAGCCTGGAACAGCTGGCCAGTAACTTCCATGTGACCTCCCGGACCCTGCGCCGGTACCTGAACGCCCTGGGTGTCAGTTATCGCTCGCTGCTGGAAGAAGTCCGCATGACCAAGGCCATGGGCTACCTGCAGGCCAACATCACCGTGCAACAGGTGGCCATGCGGTTGGGCTATGCCGACCCCAGCAACTTCGCCCGAGCCTTCCGTAAGTGGACCGGTCATCCGCCGAGCCATTTCCAGCCCTGATTCGTATCTCCACGCACTACACAGAGACGGCTGTGGAAAACCGTTTTCCTTTGTGGGCCGTTTTGTCCTGTGGGAGCGGTGGCCCCACCGCGATCTTTTCCAATGTGTGGGTATCGCGGTCGAACGACCGCTGCCACGGTGGTTGACGCGCAGAGAGTCTCATCTGGCAATCACTCGCCCATAACGCTAGTGTGGCCCGTCCACCCTCGTGAATAACAACGACCATGAGCAATCACGAACCCGTCCTGCTGGTCTCCCGACACAATCATCCCATTGGCAGTTGCCAGCGCGGGCGCATGCAGCGTCAGCGGTTGATGCATCGTGCCTCTTATGTGGTGGTGCAGGATCTGGCCGGGCGCATCTGTGTGCAGCAACGGTCGGCAGACAAGCACTTTTACCCAGGCGGCTGGGATCTTGCTGCGGGTGGGGTGATGCGTCCGGATGAATCCGTGGCCCGCGGGCTCAGCCGGGAATTGCATGAAGAGCTGGGTGTGCGCCGCCAATTTTCCCGTTGGCAATGGTTCTGGTTCGCCAATCCGCACCATCAGGTCTGGGGTGCGCTGGCGTCGGTAACGGTCTGTCAGCAGGCGGTGTCCCTGAGTGACGAAGTGGTTGACGTGAAGTGGATGTCAGCCAGTCAGGCACTGGCCCTGCCGGAGGCAACGCCGGATACCCGCCATGCCCTTTCCTTGCTGTTGTCATCGACCTTCTGAGCGTTTTCGTCCTTGTGATCCACGGTGCCGCTGGGTAGCGTTTCCCCCTCTAGCAGGAAAGAGTTGAGAGCGTTATGACCCAGCGATTCAGTGTGGCCGGCAAACGAATTTTGATTACCGGTGCCTCCAGTGGTTTTGGTGCCCGCTTTGCCGTTGCCCTGGCAGAGGAAGGGGCGGATGTGGTGCTGGCGGCCCGTCGAGTGGAAAAGCTCGAGCAGACCGCAGAGGCGGTGCGCAAGCTTGGCCGTGAGGCCACGGTGGTGGCCATGGACGTGAGTGATCACGCCAGTGTGGGTGCCGCCTTCGACAGCATGCCGCCAGTGGATGTGGTGGTGAATAACGCGGGCATTTCCCACGAAGGCCCCACTGACAGTCTCACCGAAGAAGAGTGGGATGCGGTAGTGGACACCAACCTGAAAGGGGTCTGGGCGGTCTCCAAGTTTGCGATCCAGAAATGGAAGCAGGATCAGCGTCCTGGCAGTCTGGTCAACATTGCCTCGATTCTGGGGTTGCGTGTGGGTGGCCGTGTTGCGGCATACACCGCATCGAAGGCGGCGGTGGTGCAGCTGACCAAATCCCTGGCACTGGATTTTGCCCGCTACAACATTCGTTGTAACGCCATTTGCCCCGGCTATGTCGAAACCGATATCAACAAGGATTTCTTCGATAGCCCGCAGGCAGAAAAAATGCTCAAGCGCATCCCCTATCGCCGTCTCGGACAAATCGATGAACTGGTCGGCCCGCTGCTGTTGCTGGCATCGGATGCGTCTTCCTACATGACGGGTGCCATCATCGCCGTGGATGGCGGGCACCTCTGCAATACGCTGTAAACAGCGTTTCACTGAATTCACCGAGGACAGATCATGGATTTCTCCCTGAGCCCGGAAATCGAAAACCTGCGTCAGAAAGTGGCGGCGTTTGTTGAAGCGGAAATCATGCCGCTGGAAAGCGACAAGGCGAACTACGACGAGCACGAAAACTTCAAGGAAAGCGTGGTCGACGCACTGCGCGACAAAGCCAAGGCCCAGGGCCTGTGGGGTTTCCAGTTGCCCAAGGAACGTGGTGGTCAGGACGTGGGTGTGGCCGGCATGGCCGTGCTGTATGAAGAAGCGGCACGCAGTCCGTTTGGCCCGGTGGTGTTCAACTGCGCGCCGCCGGATGACGGCACCATGATTCTGCTCAACAAGATTCTCAATGACGAACAAAAAGCGCGTTGGTTGCAGCCGTTGATCGACGGCAAGGTGCGTTCCGCATTTGCCATGACCGAGCCCGATGGCGGTTGCGGTTCTGACCCGTCACTGACCTATACCACCGCCACCAAAGACGGTGACAACTGGGTTATCAATGGCCGCAAATGGTTTATTACCGGTGCCGAAGGGGCGCAGACCTTTATCCTGATCGCCAAGACCAGCGACGATCCGCGCAAGGGTTTGACGGCGTTCCTGTTCGATGCCGACCAGCCCGGTTGGGAAGTGGTACGTCGTATCCCGATCATGGGTCCGGAAGAGCACGGTGGTCACTGTGAACTGAAATTCGATGGGCTGGTGATTCCGGACGAAAACCGCCTGCTGGAAGTGGGCGACGGTCTCAAGGTTACCCAGATCCGTCTGGGCACGGCCCGTCTTACCCACTGCATGCGTTGGCTGGGTCTGGCCAAGCGCTGCATGGAAGAAGCGGCAGGCTATGTGGAAAACCGCATGAGCTTCGGCACCACGCTGGCCGAGCACGAAGGCGTGCAGTGGATGCTCGGTGATGTGGCCAAGGAAATCGAAGTGGGCCGTCTGCTGACCATGCAGGCTGCCTGGATGCTGGATCAGGGTGACTTCGCCAAGAAAGAAATTTCCATGGCCAAGATCCACGTGGCCGATACTCTGCACAAGGCCGCGGATACCGCCATTCAGCTGTGCGGTGCTCGCGGTTACTCCAAGGATACCCTGCTGGAGTGGATCTACCGCTATGCCCGTCAGGCCCGTTTGGTAGACGGCGCCAGCGAGGTGCACAAGATGGTGCTGTCCCGTTTCTATCTGAAAGAGAAACGCGGTTTCTTCAAGTGGGGCGTGTAGCGCTGCTTCGCAGCGGCAATACGTGAGACGCAACACGCTTCACGCACCACGGATCATGCAAAACTAAAAAGCCCTGCATTTGCGGGGCTTTTTTAGTGCCAGAATCGTGAGTGCCGCTCAAACGATTATTGTAGGAGTTCCGCTTGAGAAACGAACCGTGCGAAGCACGGAATCGGCAGAGGGCGATCAGAGATATACGGGTTCGTTAGGTATGTACTGAAAACACCCTTCGTTCGCCTCGCTGTGCCCGGTTGGCGTCTCAAGCGACGCACCTAAAGAGCGCCAGATTTTTTTTGATTGGTGTTACCCGTTGGTCGCCCGGCGCAATGTTCGAGCCGGGGTTTCGCCGAACCGCGCGCGGTAGGCGCGGGAGAAATTGCTGACGTGGCTGTAGCCGATTTTTTCGCTGACTTCCTTCACCGATAGCTCGCCACCTTCCAGCCAGCGATTGGCGGCGGTCATTCTTTCGTTGCGCACATATTCGGCACAACTGAGGTGAAACTTTTGCCGGAAAAGTTGATCCAGACGACTCTCCGTCATGCCCCCCTGGCTAGCCAGGGGGGCGATGGAAAGGTCATCGTGAAGATGGTTTTCGATGTGGTTGATGATATCCGTCAGCGCCTGCTTTTCCCAGACAATAATGCGATCTTCATTAAAGTCATCATCACAGAATAGCTCGATGATTTCTGCCAGAAACAGGTTGGCAATACCTTCCAGTTTCAGCATGCGGGCAGTGCCGCGGGCGTTGTGATCAAACAGGTTTCCGCCCAGTTGCCGTAAACGGCTGCTGGGGGAAAACGACTGGCCAATCTGAATCTCGCCAAAATTTTCGTCGCGAAAAAGCGATAGCTTTTCCGGTAGTTCGCCACCGAAGCGCTCCAGCAAGGGCGCAAGCGTGGATGCCACGCCCACATGGCGAATCAGTTGCCCCTTGAACAACCGGAAGCGGCTGCCTGATGGATCCACACGCATCAGCAAGGCGGAATCGTTGCTCAGGCTGAAGGTGTTGCCATTGGGGTAACTCAATTCAGAATGGCCTTGCAGGTGCATGGCGGAGCCGATCCAGGGCTCACTGAAACTGTTCTGTACCTGCACATGGCAGTCATCCAGGGCTTCGTATTCCATGCGGTACAGCACCATGCCGCTGGCAAACTGCAGCCGCTCCATGCGTCCGCGAATGCCGGGCAGATCAAAGGTCTGGCCACCATTCATATGGGCTACCACCAGGCTGGATGGCGTTTCGTTGTTGTTTTGATTTTCCATAATGAAAATGGCCTGAAGGCACTAAAAAGAATGAAAGCCCCGGGAAAATGATAAAACCCCGGAAAATGACATAGGCAGCAAGTGGTTCTCACTCAAGCCGATCTCTACCCTACAACGCAGAAGCAAAAAAATCATGTCGGGGTAGGTCATGTCTTTTTTTAATCGACGTCACCATGGTGGCGAGTCTCACGCTGTTCGCGCAGAAATACTGTGTGCTTTCGGGACGGCGCTGGCGTTCTTGTTGCTGCTGCCGGGAGCAGCAAGCGCGGCGGCGGATGGTACCGATGGCAGTGGGCATGACGGTGTGACCGGTGGGCAGGGGCAGGATGGCAGTGACGGCGGGCCGTTTGATGATGGGGGCAACGGTGGCGATGGTGCCAGTCTTGTTTACTCGGACGCTCCTGCCTATGAAGCGTCGACCACAACCGGTATTGACGCGGACATAACGGATCTGACCTCCCTGGCGGGTATCAATAATGGTGACCAACTCCGCGTCACGGTGAATGGTGTTGTTACCAATATCACCATCAATACGGGCGATAAACTGATTGATCTGGCCGCAGCCATTGACCAGATCATCACCCCCTTTGAGATGAGCGCCAGTGTGACTGAAAGCGGGTCGGGCGGTGACCAGCTAATCATCGAGGGCGCGCAGAACTTCCTGGATCTGCAGATTACCAATATCACGGGCACGCCAATTTCGGCCACGGGGATTAATTTTGTGAACCTGCCTGGTTCCTTGGGGGATGCCTCGCGCCCCTTTAGCCATGGTGGTGACGGCGGTGATGGCGGCGCTGGTTCTGTCCTCAGTCCAGGGGATTACTACTTCACCTTTGATACCTCGGGCGGTGATGGCGGGGCGGGCGGTTTCTCGGATTACTTTTACGGTAATGGCGGTAACGGCGGCAATGGCGGGGCCGGATTGCATATCACCTCTGCGGGGGATCGCTTCACCCTGTTCAACGGTGCGGAATTTCTTGGCGGTAACGGTGGCGACGGCGGCGCGGGCGGTGCAGAGGGCATTGGCGGCGATGGCGGAGACGGCGGCGCAGGCATTCAGGCCGACGCGAGTGCCGAAATCACCATCAGTGCCGGTGCGCGGGTTGTAGGCGGGGATGGGGGCCAGGGCGGAACCGGTGGCTCTCCGGGCACCCATGGTATCGGCGGATACGGTATCACCGGGGCCGATCTGGATATGACCCTGGCGGGGGCCGTGAACCCCGGGGCCAACCAGTCCACCGCCATTCACTTTGCCGGTGGCTACAACCGCCTGACCCTGGAAAGCGGTTACAGCTTGGGTGGCAATGTGCTGGCCGATGGCAGCATTGATGTGCTGGCGCTGGGCGGGGATGATGATGGCACCTTCGATACGAGTGTTGTGGGAGTTACCTTTCAGGGTTTTGAAGGGTACGAAAAAACCGGTGTCAGCAACTGGACGCTGACAGGCGCAAGCGCTCAGGACTGGTGGGTGCGGGAAGGAACACTGAGTGGTGAGCTGAGCACTCTTGGTGGTGATATCCGCAACGATGCGCATTTACGAGTGATGGATTCTCTGGGAGTATCAGATTATTACGGCCAGATCAGTGGCAGTGGCGATGTGTCCTGGCAGGGAGGGCCGATCTTCGTCCGCAACCCGCAGACTTACACCGGGCTTACTCTTATCCTGAATGGCATGGTGAACGTGTTTTCGGCCAATACCTTTGCCGGTGACATCCTTCTGGATGCTGTCTCAGCATTAACCTACTTCTACAACAGTACGGGCCAGTATGACGGCAGGATTTCGGGTGGCGGAGACGTCAACCTGTTTGACAGCCGCATCATCTGGACGGCGGATCATGACTTTACGGGGACGACCTATATCTCTGGAAGCACTGACAAGTTGTTTCAGCTGACACTGGGAAACGGGGGGAATACGGGATCTATCATTGGGGACGTGGTCTTCAATGGTTCAGCAGCCAGTAACCTCATCATCGATCGGGGTAACGACTATCACTACGATGGCGTGATCTCCGGCAACGGCAATCTCTTCAAATTCGGTGACGGCAATTTTTATCTGTCGGCAAACCATGCCATTAACGGCGAGGGCCGTGTCTACGAAGGCGGGATGTACGTAAACGGTGCCATGAATGGCCTGATGATGTCTGTCCGCAATGGCGGCCTGCTGGGCGGTAATGGTTCGCTGGGCAATACCACCGTACTGTCAGGCGGTACTCTGGCACCGGGGGATGGTCTGGGTGCGCTCACTATCAACGGTAATCTGACCCTGGAACAGGGCAGTTTGCTGGATTTCCAGTTCGGTGCGCCAAGCGGTGATTTCTCCACGCCGGGTTCCAGTGACAGTGTCTCCGTGAACGGTGATCTGGCCATCAATGGCACGACGCTGACGCTCAACGATGCTGGCAGTTTCGGCCCGGGGTTGTATCGCCTGTTTGATTACACCGGCACGCTTTCCGAAAGCAACGGCGGCCTGCAACTGGCCAACCCGGACTCATCACTCACCCTGCAATACCTGTCCGGCCCCGGGCAGATCAATCTGCTCAACACCGGCGACATGACGCTGAATTTCTGGAATGCCAACGGCTTGGCAAGCGGCACCACCCAGGGCGGAGGCAACGGCACCTGGACGGCCAGTAACTCTGTCTGGGCCGATGCCACTGGCACCGTCACCGGCCCCATGATCCCCAGCCCGGGTTTTGCCATCTTTGCGGGGGATGCCGGCACGGTAACGGTGTCCGACGCGGATGGCGCGGTGCAAGCGCAAGGGATTCAGTTCGCCAGCGATGGTTACCACGTAGAGGGTGACGGCCTCACGCTGACTGGTGCGGGCGGTGAAATTCGTGTTGGCGATGGCAGTGCGGCCAGTAGTGGCTACGAAGCCTCTATCAGCAGTGTAATCAGTGGCAGCAACGGCTTGATGAAAACCGGAGAAGGCACGCTGGTATTGGGGGGCAGCAACGACTATGTCGGAGACACCGTTATCACTGCCGGCACCCTGCGTACTGTGCAGCATGACGCGTTGGGGGATGCCAGTAACCGCCTTGTTCTGGACGGTGGTGCGTTCCATGTAGAGGGGGCAGCAATGACCAGCCTCTTCAATCGTTATCAACTGGCACTGGGCAGCCAGGGCGGCACCCTCGTGATGTATCAGGATGCGACTATCCGCAGCGACCTGAGCGGTACCGGGGCGCTAATCGTGAAGGGCCCCAACACCCTGGACCTGGAAGGCAGCAATGACTTCTCCGGCGGCCTAATGATTGCCGGCGGCATTGTGCAGGGTGAGGTCAGCGCATTGGGCTCCGGTTTCATCGAGAATAACGCTTATCTTGCGCTGCTAGATGCCGGGCAAGCCGAGCTGGGCAATGACCTGTCCGGCTCCGGCTTGATCAATATGGGCGGCGGGGGCGAGGTTCGACTGACCGGTAATAATGCGCTGTTCAGCGGCGATTTCCGTCTACTTAATGGCGCCTTGATCGGTGACGCGAATGCCTTTGGCAGCGCCACCATCGAGAACCAGTCTCGACTGGTGCTGGATCAAGCGGCGGACGGTATTTTTGACAACACCCTGTCCGGTAGCGGCGACCTGGAAAAAACCGGCAGTGGAGCCGTGAGTTTGGAGCAGGATGCGGTTGCCTTCAGCGGCAATACCGTCATTCAGCAGGGGCGCGTCAACGCCAACAGCAACTGGAGCAATAGTACCTTTACTGTAGAAAACAACGCCGTGCTCGGCGGTACCGGCCAGGTGGGGGATACCACCATTGAGTCCGGTGGTACGTTGGCCGCAGGCAACTCCATTGGCACCTTGAACATCAACGGTGACCTGACTTTCAACAGTGGCAGTCAGTTGGCACTGGAAGTGGATCCGGCCAGCATCAACAGCGACCGGATCGAGGTCAGCGGCCAGGCCAATCTGGCAGGCTCGGTGCTGCATGTGGGCAACGACGGCACCTACCAGCCTTTTAGCACCTATACCTTTCTCAACGCTGCCGGTGGCATCAACGGCCAGTTCGATGGTGTTACGTCTAACTATGCCTTCCTGAACCCGGTATTGAGCTACGGCAGCAATACCGCGTCGCTGGAATTGCTGCGCAATGATCTGTCGTTTGCCAGCGCCGCACTGACTGAAAACCAGCGTGCGGTAGCCTTGAATGTGGATGGCATGCCCATTACCCACAGTCTCTATCGGAAGGTCTTGCAGATGAGCAAAACGCAGGCGGCTGATGCGTTCCAGGCATTCAGTGGTGACAGTTTGCTGGCGGGTTTAACGGCTGGGCAGCAACTGCAGCAACGATTCGCCATCGGCATGCGTCAGCGTGGCCGAAATGCCGGTGGTCATTCCGGCGGCGGCATGGACACACGCTTGTCACGAAAACTGCAGGCGCTGGCGGCGCCTTCCAATCCTTATGCGCAGGCCGCCGCAGCCAGTTCGGTAAACCAGACCGCGAGTGCTGGTGCAGTGGGCAAGCGTAACGGTGTCTGGGTGCAGGCCCAATCCTCCCGTTTTGAAGAGGATAGCCAGGAAGATATCGGCAATGCAGCCTATGCTTTCCGGGGAGACCAGCTAGCACTGGGTGTCGATCATCAGTGGGATCACTGGCTGCTAGGTGTTGCAGCGGGAAGTGCGGATGGCACGCTGGATTACGACAATCGTCAGGCCGATGGTGATGTGTCCTCGTGGTTTGCTGGCCTGTATGGCCGCTGGAGCAGTGCGGGGGCCTGGTTCCTGCGCGGCGATCTGAGTTATGGCAGCAGCGATGTGTCCCAGCAGCGCATGGTATTGGGCGCACCAGCGGAATCCGATAGCAGCGTGAAGGCCCTGCGGGTGGCGCTGGAATCCGGTTGGGACCTGGCCTGGGGGGAAAATGGTTTGCATCCCTATGCGATGGTTTCCATGACCCGTATCGAGCGGGACGGCTTTCGCGAAACCGGCGGCGGCATCGCCGGCCTGACTGTGGACGACAGTGAGCTAAACAGTGGCGAAGCCTGGCTGGGGGCGGACCTGTCACGCGCCTTTGTGGTGGGGGGCGACTGGCTGGTGGCAGAAGGCGGGTTGGCGGTGGTGCAACCCTTTGGCGATACCCAGGCCGAACAGACTGCTCGCTTTGCCGGCGCGCAGCAGGGCTTCACCGTGTACGGCGCCGACCAGGACGATACCCAGCTGGCCGCCAATGCCGGTGCCGAATGGTTTATGACGGCGGATTTTTCCCTCTGGCTGGGGTATCGAGGGCGCTTTGGTGGAGACACCGAAAGCCACGGTGGCCTGCTCAGCGCCAACCTGACCTGGTAAGGAATTAACCATGAGAAAAAGCAACGTGTTGGCGGCTGTGGCCAGCTGTGCCGCTCTGGTTCTGGGGGGCTGTGCGGGCAAGGCGCCTGACGATCCCTGGCCGGGGTATCGCACCGACGGAAAGGGTCAGTTGTTGAAAACCGCCGACGGCCATTGTTGGCGGACGGCGGACTGGACGGAAGACAAGGCGGTGCCAGCATGTGATGTGGCTATCACAGGGGAGCCGGTTGTGGCAGTGGAGGGTGAAGCGTCAAGCCGCGACGCAGTCGCAGAGAATGTCGCACCGGCGCCTGTGCGGGTGACCTTTGCGTTTGACTCAGCGGTGCTGGGCGAGGCAGCCCGGATCGCGCTGAAAGCCTGGTACCAGGCGGTGGCCAAGCTTGAAGGGGAGGTGGTGGTGACGGTGAATGGCTACAGTGACCCGTTGGGGCCTGCCGGTTATAACCGGAACCTCGCTGAACAGCGTGCGCGAGCGGTAGCTCGCTGGTGGGAAGAACAAGGTGACAGTACTGCTGCTCTGCAGGTCGAGGGTCACGGCGAGGATGCGGGCGTTTCGGGGCTGCATTGCCAGTCGGTACCGGCTGATGAGATGAGAGCCTGCTATCAGCAAGATCGACGGGTCGAGTTGCGTATTCAATAAGACCGAAATCCGTTAGCCCTGCTGCACGTTCTGCCGATAGCTTAATGCTTCGCGCAGGTGATCGCGTTCCACCTCTGCGCTGCCGGCCAGATCGGCAATGGTGCGCGCCACTCTGGCGCTGCGGTGCAGGGCGCGGGCGGAAAGGCCAAGGCGGTTCATGACGCCTGCCAGCCAGTCGCGATGAGGCCGCAGCATCGGGTCCAGTTTGTCGCTGCGCAGCTCCCGGTTGAGGCATTGCTGGCGCTGCCATTGGCGTTGCCAGGCGAGGCGTACCCGACTTGCGACCTGCTCACTGGTTTCGCCTTCCCGGTCGCCCAGCAATTCTTTGGCATTGACGGCCGGAACATCCAGATGAAGATCAATTCTGTCCAGCAACGGCCCGGACAATTTCCCCTGGTAACGTTTGGCTTTTTCACAGCGATAACCGCAGCTTTTGTCCGGGTCGCCGAGGTACCCGCAGGGACAGGGGTTCATGGCGGCAATGAGCTGAAAGCGGGCGGGGAAAGTGAGCTGCTGGGCGGCACGGGCAATGCTGACTTCGCCGGTCTCCAATGGCTCTCGCATGACCTCCAGCACCTTTCTGTCAAACTCGGGTAACTCATCGAGAAACAGAATACCGTGATGGGCAAGGGAGATTTCGCCCGGTCGCGGGTAGCTGCCGCCACCGACCAGGGCGGTGGCCGATGAGGTGTGGTGGGGTGCCCGGTAGGGCCGCTGGTAAAACTGTTGGCTGCTGCGGGGTTGTTTCAGTGAGTGGATGGCGGCCACTTCCAGGGCCTGTCGGGTGCGCATGGGAGGCATCAGGCCGGGCAGGCGGGAGGCCAGCATGCTTTTGCCTGCACCAGGCGGCCCGCACAATAACAGCGAGTGGCCACCCGCGGCAGCAATTTCCAGTACCCGTTTAGCCGTTTGTTGCCCGCGAATTTCGGACAGGCAGCCTCCTTCGTTCCGTTGCTGGGAGGGAGGCTGACAGGGATGGGGTTCCAGGGGCTGCTGGCCGGTCAGGTGGGCCGCAATACGGGCGAGTTGGCTGGCAGCCAGAGTGGGGGTGCCGGGCAGGCTGGCTTCTTCGGCATTATCGGCAGCGACGATCAGGCTGCGATCTTCCGCCAGGCAGGCCAGCGAGGAAGGCAGCATGCCGGATACCGGGTTGAGCTGACCGTTGAGGGATAACTCACCAATGAATTCATAGCGGTCGGTAGCGACGGTACCCAGCTGGCCGCTGGCCACCAGAATGCCAAGGGCAATGGCCAGGTCAAAGCGGCCGCCATCCTTGGGCAGGTCGGCAGGGGCCAGGCTGACGGTAATGCGCCGTTGGGGAAAGTCGAAGCCACTGTTGACCAGCGCGGACCGTACACGGTCGCGGCTCTCGCGCACGGCCGTGTCGCCCATGCCGACAATGGTGAAGGCCGGCAGGCCCGGAGCAAGGTGGGTTTCCACGCGCACTTCGTGGGCATCAATGCCCACCGGGGCGCGGCTGTAGAGCAAGGCGTGGGTCACACGTTCTTCCGGTCATTGAGACAGGACGCAGTGTAGAAGTCGGTGGGCAATAACGCTGTGCGCGTTCACCGTCAAACGCTGTAAGACGCTGGATCGTAACGCGTAAGAAATGGCGTATCGCGGAGTGGCGGGATTTCATGAACCCTTGCTGGTGATGAGGACCAATCCGGTATGGGGCGTACCCACAGAGATGCCTGTGTTGTCTCGGTGATCTCTGTGCCCTCGGTGGTGACCCTGATATAGAGGCGTCACCACTTCCGGGGGTTACATCACAGTCCCAGGTTGTCGAGGATACGCAGGTTGGGGCCGGCCTGGTTCATGGTGTAGAAGTGCAGTCCCGGAGCTCCCATGGCCAGCAGTCGCTCGCACAGGCGGGTGACCACCTCTTCGCCATAGGCTTTTACCGCGGCATCATCATCCTTGAGGTCGTTGAGTTTGCAGCTCAGCCAGCGAGGCACGTCAGCACCGCAGTTAGCAGAGAAACGCAGCAAGTTGGCCACGTTCAGGATCGGCATGATGCCAGGGTAAACCGGCGCGTCGCAGCCAATTTTCTGCAGCGCATCCAGGTAGTAACCATAGGCGTCGGCGTTGTAGAAATACTGCGTCAGTCCGCTGTTGGCGCCGGCGTCTATCTTGCGTTTGAAGTGATCAATGTCGTCGGCGAAGCTGCGTGCTTCCGGGTGCATTTCCGGGTAGGCGGCCACTTCCAGTTGAAAGTGATCGCCGGTTTCCTGGCGGATCAGGGCCACCAGCTCGTCGGCGTACTTTATTTCACTCTGCGCGTAGCCCATGCCGGAAGGCAGGTCGCCACGCAGGGCAACAATGCGGGTGACGCCGGCCTCCCTGTAACCGTTCACCAGTTCCAGGATTTCGTCCCTGCTCTGGCCGATACAGCTCAGGTGCGGAGCGGTGTCGCCATGCTGCGCGCGCAGCTTGTTGACCATATCGCGAGTGTTGTCACGGGTGGAGCCCCCGGCACCAAAGGTGCAGGAAAAAAAGTCCGGATTCTTGGCCAGCAATTTCTTCTGTGTTGCCAGTAGTTTCTCTTTTCCCGCATCGGTTTTCGGCGGAAAAAATTCAAAACTGATTCGTTTCATGGTGCTTGCCATTTGCGTTTGTCGTTGTTGAAAGCGTAGTGCTTTCGATGGCCGGGTCGGACGTCGGCGGTCTGATGCTTTTGGCATCCGACTTCCGACGTCAGACGTCCGACTTAGTATTTGTAATGCTCGGGCTTGTACGGGCCGTTCACGTCCACGCCGATGTAATCTGCCTGCTCTTTGGTGAGTTGGGTGATCACGCCACCGAAACCTTCCACCATGTAACGGGCGACTTCTTCGTCCAGATGCTTGGGCAGCACTTCCACCTTGAGCATGTTTGCTTTCACGGTGTCGGAGTGGCTGGCGTAGGCCTGGTCGAACAGGTACATCTGCGCCAGCACCTGGTTGGCGAACGAGCCATCCATGATACGGCTGGGGTGACCGGTGGCGTTGCCCAGATTCACCAGGCGGCCTTCAGACAGCAGCAGCAGGAAGTCGCCTTCGGCCTTGTTACGCCACACCTTGTGCACCTGTGGCTTCACTTCTTCCCATTCCCAGGTTTCGCGCATGAAAGCGGTGTCCACTTCGTTGTCGAAGTGACCGATGTTGGAGACCACAGCCCCTTTCTTCAGCGCCTTGAGCATGTTGGCGTCACAGACATTGAAGTTACCGGTGGTGGTCACGATCAGGTCGGTGGTACCCAGCAGCTCGGCGTTCACAGAGGCTGCAGTGCCGTCATTCACGCCATTGTTGTAGGCGCTCACCACTTCGAAACCGTCCATGCAGGCCTGCATGGCACAGATCGGATCGGCTTCGGTGACCTTCACGATCATGCCTTCCTGACGCAGGGACTGGGCTGAACCTTTGCCAACGTCGCCGTAACCAATGACCAGGGCCTTTTTGCCGGACAGCAAGTGGTCGGTACCGCGTTTGATGGCGTCGTTAAGGGAATGACGACAGCCGTACTTGTTGTCGTTCTTGCTCTTGGTGACGGAATCATTCACGTTCACCGCCGGCACTTTCAGGGTGCCTTTCTTGAGCATTTCGTACAGACGGTGCACACCGGTGGTGGTTTCTTCGGTGACGCCGTGAATGTTGTCCAGCATCTGCGGGTAAGTCTCGTGGATGTAGCCGGTCAGGTCGCCACCATCATCCAGGATCATGTTGGCTTCCCACAGTTCGCCGTTACCGTCGCGACAAGTCTGCTCGATACACCACATGTACTCTTCTTCGGTTTCACCTTTCCACGCAAAGACCGGCGTGCCGGCAGCAGCGATGGCGGCAGCGGCGTGATCCTGGGTGGAGAAGATGTTGCAGGAGGACCAGCGCACTTCCGCGCCCAGTGCTTGCAGGGTCTCGATCAGTACAGCGGTCTGGATGGTCATGTGGATACAGCCGATGATGCGAGCGCCTTTCAGCGGCTGCTCGGCACGGTACTTTTCGCGGATGGCGATCAGTGCCGGCATTTCGGTTTCAGCGATATCGATTTCGGAGCGGCCATAGGCGGCCAGGGAAATGTCAGCGACCTTGTAGTCGGTGAAAGTGTCCGCTTTCGCGTTCATGAGAGTCTCCATTCGTTTATGACGAATGGGCGCCGTTCTATCGTGTGAACTCACCTGGCGAGCCTCGCGGTCCAGCCGCTGCAGCGCCCCTCGCGGGGTGAGTCAAAATTGTGTTGCAGGAGTGGCGCGTGAGCCGTGAAAGCCTCTCGGCAATTTGCAGCGACGCGCCACTCCTGCGGCAGGTTTTACAGTGCCTTGGCCAGTGCCTCGGCTTTGTCGGTTTTTTCCCAGCTGAAGCCTTCGCGGCCGAAGTGGCCGTAGCTGGCGGTGGGGCGATAGATCGGCTTGCGCAGGTCAAGCATCTCGATGATGCCGCGCGGACGCAGGTCGAAGTGTTCGCGTACCAGTGTCACGATGGCCTCGTCGCTGAGCTTGCCTGTGCCAAAGGTGTTGATGGAGATAGAGGTGGGCTCGGCCACACCGATGGCGTAGCTCACCTGGATCTCACACTTGCTGGCCAGGCCAGCAGCAACAATGTTCTTCGCGACATAGCGACCGGCGTAAGCTGCGCTACGGTCCACTTTGGACGGGTCTTTGCCGGAGAACGCGCCACCACCGTGACGGGCCATGCCGCCATAGGTGTCCACAATGATCTTGCGGCCAGTGAGGCCACAGTCGCCCATGGGACCACCGATCACGAAGATACCGGTGGGGTTGACGTGGTACAGGGTGTCCTTGTGCAGCCACTCTTCCGGCAATACCGGTTTGATGATTTCTTCCATCACGGCTTCGCGCAGCTCGGCCAGCTTGATCTCCGGCGCGTGCTGGGTGGACAGCACCACGGCTTCCACGGCCACCGGCTTGCCGTTGTCATAGCGCAGGGTGACCTGGCTCTTGGCGTCCGGACGCAGCCACGGCAGGGTGCCGTTCTTGCGCAGTTCTGCCTGACGCTCCACCAGACGGTGAGAGAAATACACCGGTGCCGGCATCAGGGTGTCGGTTTCGTTGGTGGCAAAGCCGAACATCAGGCCCTGATCGCCTGCGCCCAGATCCTTGTCTTCTGCTTCGTCCACGCCGATGGCGATATCGGCAGACTGCTTGCCAATGCCGTTCAGTACCGCACAGCTGGCACCGTCGAAGCCTTTTTCGGAACTGTCGTAACCGATGTCCAGGATCACCTGGCGAACGATGTCTTCCAGTTCCACATAGGTATTGGTACGTACTTCACCGGCGACAACGGCCATGCCGGTTTTCACCAGGGTTTCAACGGCAACGCGTGCCTGGGGGTCATCCTTGATGATGGCATCCAGAATGGCGTCCGAGATCTGGTCAGCCATTTTATCGGGATGGCCTTCGGACACGGACTCGGAGGTAAAGATGGAATATTCACTCATTGCTGGAGTGCTCCTTGGTTGCTGGTCTGACGTCGGACGTCAGAAGTCTTACGCTAAAAAACAGAGCGGGTTGGATTTCGTCCCCTGACTTTCGATGTCAGATGTCCGACCCCTCTCCAAGTAATAACACCTGGAACAATCTTCGTGCCCTAATCAAGGCGCTTGAATGTTCTCACTTGCACCTGAAACCCATTTCGCAGTGCAAGGAACTGACTTTCCTGTAAGGCCAGGCCTGCGCGGCCGGCCCAGTCCACCAGATCGGCTTCCTCGAAGCCGAGCCAGAAATCGCCACAGGCTTCGTGGGCCCAGTGCTGATCGTGATGACACAGGTCGGTGATCAGCAGGGTGCCGCCATCATTCAGCTGCCGTGAGGCGGCGCGAAGGGCGCTGGCCGGGGCAGGCAGGTGGTGCAGTACCATGTTCAGCACCACGGCATCCACTGTGGGCAGGGTGCGGGCGCTATCGGGCCAGTCACCCAGTATCAGTTGCACATTTGACCGTTTGGCGACGGTTTTGCGGGCACGTTCGAGCATGGCCTGGGCATTGTCCAGCCCCGTTACCTGTTCAAAATGCCCGGCCAGTTCGCACAGAAAGCGGCCGTCACCGGGGCCGATCTCCAGAGCGCGTTTGCCCTCGGGGCAGGCGCGCAACAGCAGCTCGCAGGCCTGCTCGGCGTATTGCTCGTAATCGGCAATCAGCTCTTGCTGGGCGTCATGCTGCTCCGCATGGCGGGCAAAAAACACCCGGCTCTGCTCGGCCCGTTGCTGCTGGACCTGCTCCAGACGCGCAGCCACGGCGTCGTCCAGAGCCCCATCATCCAGTTCGTCCAGCAAGGCGCTGTGAATGGCGCCTTCTACGTTCTCCGCCTGGGGCAGGCGGCGGCGGTAGAAAATGGAGTTACCTTCCCGCCGCTTTTCGACCAGGCCGCCTCTGGCCAACACTTTCAGGTGATGGCTCATGCCGGATTGTTTCATGGCCATGATGTCGCACAGCTCCAGAACGCCGAAACTGCTCTGGCCCAGCACCTGCAAAACCTGCAGACGCAACGGATCGCCAGCGGCCTTGAGAAAGCCCGCCAGATGATCGGTGATGTCCGGCAGTGCCGGAGGGGTGGCGGCCAATGCAGTCATGGAGCGGAGTCTACGGCATTTCATATCTAAATCAAAATAAATTGATATAGGTTTGTGTGCCGGATCGAGGTGCCGGTCTGGTCTCTGGTCCACGGGGCTGCTCGCCTTCATCACATTTGCCCGTAACCCGCCCTTGAGGGACAATAGCGCCCCTTTTCAGCCACCAGTCAGTTTGGAGCCCTGCATGTCCAGTGCCCCCGCCAGCCGTGATCTCGCCAATGCCATCCGTGCCCTGAGCATGGATGCGGTTCAAAAAGCCAACTCCGGCCACCCCGGCGCCCCCATGGGGATGGCCGATATCGCCGAGGTGTTATGGCGCGGTTTCCTGAAGCACAACCCGCAGGACCCGACCTGGGCCGATCGTGACCGCTTTGTGCTGTCCAATGGCCATGGCTCCATGCTGCTGTACTCCCTGCTGCACCTGTCCGGTTACGGGGTCAGCATCGAGGACATCAAGAACTTTCGTCAGTTGGGCAGCCCCACTGCCGGTCACCCGGAATACGGCGATGCCCCAGGTATCGAGACCACCACTGGTCCGCTGGGGCAGGGCATTGCCAACGCCGTGGGCATGGCGCTGGCCGAGAAGATGCTGGCCGGTCAGTTCAATCGTGACGGCCACACCATCGTGGATCACAACACCTACTGCTTCCTGGGTGACGGCTGCATGATGGAAGGCATTTCCCATGAGGCCTGCTCCCTGGCGGGCACCCTGGGGCTGGGCAAGCTGATTGCCTTCTACGACGACAATGGCATCTCCATCGACGGTGAAGTGGAAGGCTGGTTCACCGACGATACCGTGGAGCGTTTCCGTGCCTATGGCTGGCAGGTGATCCCCAATGTGGATGGCCACAATGCTGAAGAGGTGAAGGTCGCCATCGAGAATGCCCGCGCCAACACCGACCAGCCGACCCTGATCTGCTGCAAGACCATCATTGGTTTTGGTAGCCCCAACAAGCAAGGTAAGGAAGAGTCTCACGGTGCCGCGCTGGGTGACGACGAAATCGCACTGACCCGCAAGGAGCTGGGCTGGCAGCACGGGCCGTTCGAGATTCCTGCAGACATCAAGCAGGCCTGGGATGCCAGCGATACCGGTGCGGCAGCGCAAGGCGAGTGGCAGCAGCGCTTCGAGGCGTATAAAGCCGCATATCCAGAGCTGGCCGCTGAATTCCTGCGCCGTCAGGCGGGCGAACTGCCGGCGGATTTTGCCGAGCAGGCCGATGCCTATATCCGCGAGTGTCAGGAAAAGGGCGAAAAAGTGGCCACCCGTAAGGCCAGCCAGAATGCCCTGGATGCTTTCGGCCCGCTGTTGCCGGAACTGGCCGGTGGCTCTGCCGACCTGGCCGGCTCCAACAATACCCTGTGGAAAGGCTGCAAGCCGGTAAGCGCCGAAGATGCCAGCGGCAATTACATTCACTACGGTGTGCGTGAATTCGGCATGACCGCAGTGCAGAACGGCCTGTGCCTGCACGGCGGCCTGCGTCCTTACGGCGGGACCTTCCTGGTATTTATGGAATACGCCCGGAATGCCGTACGTATGGCCGCACTGATGCACCAGCCGAACATTCTGGTGTACACCCACGATTCCATTGGTTTGGGTGAAGATGGTCCGACTCACCAGCCCATCGAACAGATTGCCAACCTGCGCCTGACGCCGAACATGCGCACCTGGCGTCCCTGTGACACGGTGGAATCTGCCGTGTCCTGGAAGAAAGCGATTCTCCGTCAGGACGGCCCCTCTTCCCTGATCTTCTCCCGTCAGGGGTTGCCCTGCATGGCGCGTGGCAGTGAGCAGCTGGCCGCGATCGAGAAGGGCGGCTATACCCTGCTGCAGACCGGCGAAGGCACCCCCGATGCGATCATCATCGCCACCGGCTCCGAGGTTGAGCTGGCAGTGAAAGCGGCCGAAGCGCTGGCGGGCAAGAACATTCGTGTGGTGTCCATGCCCTGCGTTGAAGAGTTTCTGGCACAGGACGCGGCCTATCAGGAAAGCGTACTGCCGTCTTCCGTGCGCGCCCGTGTAGCGGTCGAAGCGGCCATCGCCGATTACTGGTATCGCTTTGTTGGCCTGGACGGCAAGGTGGTCGGCATGACCAGCTTCGGCGCTTCTGCCCCGGCCGGTGATTTGTTCAAGCACTTTGGCATCACCGCCGAAGCGGTGCAGGGTGCTGTGGAGTCCTTGCTTTGATAGAAACGGGCCGGGTGCCGGACGTCAGACTGCTATGAGGATTGCCATCAACGGCTACGGCCGTATCGGTCGTTCCTTTGTTCGTGCCCTCGCCGAGCGCGAGGGGGCGGGGTGGCAGGCGCCGTTCAGCCTGGTGGCGATCAACGACAAGGGGCGGCCGGAAGATTTGCTCTACCTGACCCGCTACGACACCACCCACGGACGTCTGGCGGAGCCGGCGGAACTGATCGAAGGCATGCTGCGCATTGGCCAGCAAGCGCCGCGCCTGCTGGAGCAGCCCAAGCCGGAACAGTTGCCGTGGGCCGAGATGGAGGTGGATCTGGTACTGGAATGCTCCGGCCATTTTCGCAGCCATGCCGGCGCATCGCGGCACCTGGACGCGGGGGCGAAGAAAGTGATTATTGGCGCCGTGCCGTTTGATCAAGCCGATCAGGTGGTGGTCTATGGGGTCAACCACGAGACGGTGGCGGCCGACCACAAGGTGATGTCTGCGGGTTCCTGCACCACCCATTGCATTGCTCCCTTGCTGGCACGGCTGGATGAAAGCTTCGGGATTCAGCAAGTGCTGATGAAGGAAATCCATGCCTACACCTCGGACCAGACCCTGCTGGACCATGTCCACCGGGATCCACGCCGGGGTCGGGCCGGGGCACAGAACATCGTGCCCACCACCAGCAGTGCCATTGGCGCGGTGCAGCAGGTGCTGCCGCAGCTGGAAGGCAAGATCAGTGGCAGCTCCATCCGTGTGCCTACCCTTAACGTGGCCATGGTGGAGTTGACGTTGCGACTGGAACAGACACCGGACGAAGCCAGTCTCAACCCGTGGTTACACCAACAGGCAACAGCGTCTGGTGGTCTGATTGGCTACAATGACGCCCCGCTGGTCAGCGTGGATTTCAATCACCGCCCGGAATCCGCCATTGTCGATGTCACCCAGACCCGGGTGCAGGGCGACATGGTGCAGGTGGTGGCCTGGTACGACAACGAATGGGGCTATGCCAACCGCCTGCTGGACTGGGTGGCGGCCATGGCCGAACAAGCGTCGGATGACTGACGCTTGCAAGAATCTGTAAACCGAGACGACAGCATCATCCTCAGCGGATGGTTCCAAACGAGGTAGCAAGACCATGAACTTCAAGCGCATGACCGACCTGGATCTGGCAGGCAAACGCGTTCTGATCCGTGAAGACCTGAACGTGCCGGTGAAAGACGGCAAGGTCACCAGCGATGCTCGTATCCGTGCCTCTCTGCCGACCATTGAGCATGCCCTCAAAGCGGGAGCCAAGGTGATGCTGATGTCCCATCTGGGACGTCCCACCGAGGGCGAGTACGCCGAGGAGTTTTCCTTGCAGCCGGTGGCGGATCACCTGGGTACGCTGCTCGGCCGTGACGTGCCGCTGGTGAAGGACTGGCTGGACGGTGTTGAGGTGGATGCCGGCCAGGTCGTGCTGTGCGAGAACGTTCGCTTCAACAAGGGCGAAAAGAAAGACGATGACGCGCTGTCACAAAAAATGGCGGCACTGTGTGATATCTATGTGATGGATGCGTTTGGCACGGCGCACCGTGCCCAGGCGTCTACCCACGGGGTGGGTAAATTCGCTTCGGTGGCCTGCGCGGGCCCGCTGCTGGCCAATGAACTGGATGCACTGGGCAAGGCTCTGCAGAATCCGGAAAAACCCCTGGTGGCCATCGTCGGTGGTTCCAAGGTGTCCACCAAGCTGGAAGTGCTGGAGGCCCTGTCCGACAAGGTCGATCAGCTGGTGGTGGGTGGCGGTATTGCCAATACCTTTCTGGCGGCTGCCGGGCATCCGGTGGGCAAGTCCCTGTATGAAGCGGACCTGATTCCGGCGGCCAAAAATATTGCTGACAAGGTGCATATCCCGATCCCGGTGGACGTGGTCACTGCCAAGGAATTTGCCGAGTCTGCAGAAGCGGTCACCAAGAAAGTGGAAGACGTGGCCGACGATGACATGATTCTCGACATTGGCCCGCAGACGGCCCACATCGTGGCGGCGCTGATGAAAGAAGCCAAAACCATTATCTGGAATGGCCCGGTGGGCGTGTTCGAGTTTGATCAGTTCGGTGAAGGCACCCGCGAAATGGCGGAAGCCATTGCCGACTCCGATGCGTTCTCCATCGCTGGCGGGGGTGACACCCTGGCCGCCGTGGACAAGTACGGTATCAGCGAAAAAATCAGCTATATCTCCACCGGTGGCGGTGCCTTCCTGGAATTTGTGGAAGGCAAGGTGCTCCCTGCGGTGGCCATGCTGGAAGCACGAGCGAAAGATTAATGGTGGATCGGGCGCCTGAGATTGGACGTCCGACGGGTTTTCAAGGCAGGGCGCAGTCGTCCTGCACAGGAATAGACGAAGGGGAAACGACAATGGCACTTGTAAGCATGCGTCAGCTGCTGGATCACGCCGCCGAGTTTGGCTATGGCGTTCCGGCTTTCAACGTAAACAACCTGGAACAGATGCGCGCCATCATGGAAGCGGCGGACAAGACCGATTCCCCGGTGATCGTGCAGGCGTCTGCCGGCGCGCGTAAATACGCCGGCGCCCCTTTCCTGCGTCACCTGATTCTGGCGGCGGTAGAAGAATTCCCCCATATCCCGGTGGTGATGCACCAGGATCACGGCACCAGCCCTGCGGTGTGCCAGCGTTCTATCCAGCTGGGTTTCTCCTCGGTGATGATGGATGGTTCCCTGGGTGAAGACGGCAAGACCCCCACCGACTACGAGTACAACGTGGACGTGACCCGTCGTACCGTGGAAATGGCTCACGCCTGTGGCGTGTCTGTGGAAGGCGAACTGGGTTGTCTGGGTTCCCTGGAAACCGGCGAAGCCGGTGAAGAAGATGGCATCGGCGCGGCGGGCAAACTGACCCACGAGCAGATGCTCACTGACCCGGAAGAAGCTGCTGACTTCGTGAAGAAGACCAAGGTGGATGCCCTGGCCATCGCCATCGGCACCAGCCATGGTGCTTACAAGTTCACCCGTCCGCCCACCGGTGACATTCTGGCCATCGAGCAGATCAAGGCGATCCACGCGCGTATTCCGGATACTCACCTGGTAATGCACGGTTCCTCTTCTGTGCCGCAGGACTGGCTGGCGGTGATCAACGAATTCGGTGGCGAAATTCCGGAAACTTACGGGGTGCCGGTAGAAGAGATTCAGGAAGGCATCAAGTACGGTGTGCGCAAGGTCAACATCGACACCGACCTGCGTCTGGCCTCTACCGGTGCGATTCGTCGTTTTCTGGCGAATAACACCGCCGAGTTCGATCCGCGCAAATACCTTAAGGAATCTGTCACTGCCATGCGCGATATCTGTATCGCCCGTTACGAAGCGTTTGGCACTGCCGGGAACGCCAGCAAGATCAAGCCGATCAACCTGGAAGAAATGTTCCAGCGTTACGAATCCGGCGAGCTGGATCCGCGGGTCAAATAAGAGACGCTGCACGTACCACGCTTCACGCAACAGGCAAGAACGCGGTTTAGGTGGTTGCCAGCGGAAAACAAAAAGGCCGCGCCCGAATATCGGGTGCGGCCTTTTTAGTGGTTCGAAAGCGCTGGTTCGGAGCCGCTGTAGGAGCCTGCCAGCAGGCGATCCGAGTCTAAGCGAGGGCGTCGTTTCGAGTTCCGAATCGCGCGTTTCGGGAGGCGGACCCGCAACCCACGTGCTTGGCAGGGGGTTTTCTGATCGTTGAAACCCGTTTTGGAAATCTTTACCTCGCGGTTGGCAGGATTGCTTGCAGGCAAGTTATTCGCTGCGCTCACCCCTTCGGGGCCGCACTCCGTGCGTTACTCCGCTGCGCTACGTTCCCACAGCGGTTTCATTCTTGGCGTCAGACGTCAGGCCTATTACCGCGTCGCCTTGATTTCTACACCCTCTCCACTCAGTAACAATGTTCCCTGATCATCAATGGTGGCGCTATCGATACTTTTCAGTGCTTTCATAAATTGCTTTTCCAGGTCCATCAGCGGTGGCGGACACGCTTTCATGGTCATGCCGCCGGTCTGGATCGAGAACCGGGAAGGGAGCTGCTCGTAGCTTGCCATGTAGTTGTTGCAGGCAGCCTTGCCAGCCAGTTTACCGGGCTCATGAAAGTTCAGGGTAAGGGTGGCGTTGGTGACGGGCTGGCCATTCAGCTGTTGCACCTGCCAGGCTGCCCCGGCGAGCTGTTCATGTTCAAGCATGGCCGCCTCTTCTGTTGAAGTGCCGGAAGGGGTACTGCAAGCGGCCAGTATGGTGGCGGAAACGGCCAGCAGCATATGGGGAAGTCGTGGGGTCATGTGATGGCTCCTGTGATGATCCATGATCCTGTCAAAAGATTAGTGTGCCGTTTTGCTGATTAGTTTCGATAGTGTCTTGATTCAGGACAAGGAAAGGGTGCGTAGCCGTTGACGCTAACGTGGCAGAAGGCACAATGCTCTGGTCATGCCATGAACCCTCAGGAAAACGCCATGCTCAATACCTTTCTGGAGTATTACACCCAGCACCCCTGGCTGGTAGTGCCGTTGGCGATCCTTTCCGCGGTGGGTGTCGGGTTACTCTGGATGGGCTGGCTGACTCTGATGATCACGGCGTTTGGGCAAAAGCTCTGGCTTTGGGGCTTTGCCATCCTGCTCTTGCCAGTCCCGGCTTCGCAGGGGTTTGCCCTGCGTTACCGTACCCTGAATCCATGGGCGAACCGCCTGGTTTGGTGGGGTCTGGTGTTGTCGCTGCCGATTCTGGCTCTCACCGCCTGGTGGGCTGTGCTGGCCCTGACCGCTCAGGGATGAGAAGAGTATTGCGACCCTAAACGGTCGCGGGAGCCTTGTCGGGCTTGGCGTATTGCCAGCGCCCTTCGCGCTGTGTGCGGTGATAGCTGTCGAGGCCGGACAGCGCGACTGTACCGGCGGCCTCAATGTCCACATAACCGTCGTCTGCCATGACGCCTGCCGGCAAGGTGACGAAGCGGATTTCTCCGATCACCAGCACGGTTCCATTAATCGCCAATTCCTGAACTTCCGCCACGGCCATGCCCAGTTTGATGTGCGCTTCCAAAACGAAGGGGGCGGCAAAGTCGGCCAGATACTCTGGTGTCAGGCCGGTGGCATCGAATTCCGACACCTCGCGCGGGTAGCGGGCGGAGGTCTGGTGGGCTTGGGCGACGATATCCTTGTGCACCTGATTGAGGGTATAGACGCCGGTTTCCTGAAGGTATTCCAGGCTGTGCCGGTCTACGGAATGGGGGCGGATGATCATTCCCATCAATGCCGGATCCGCGCCAAGATGAAAGCAGGAGCTGACAATGGAAACGTTTTCCTGCCCGGTGGCCGACCGGGTGGCTAGCAGATTCGCGCTCTTGAAGCCGGAGAGGCTGTTGACCAGATTCACTCGCTGCCGTGGATCCATGCCCTTGAGATGTTGCTCATCGAACTGCATTGTAGAAGCCATTCTGTTACGTCACTTTTTCTGTTGGTTTTCGCACCGTATTATCGGTAGATACCGTGAGCAACCCGTGGAGATGCCTGGCCGGCCATGGATAACCCTTTTGATCGTGACCATATTCTGCAAGATTGGCAGCCCCTGAACTGGGAGCAATTTGACCCGCTCAGTGATGCCAGCAGGCAATACGTTGCCTACTACGGTCTGAACTTTGCCGACCATCTACCGGAACTGGAGCATGGGTTTGGTTATTTCGAGGCGGCAGGTCATCAGCTTTCAGTGCATGCCTGGCGTCCCAAACATCCCCGCGGTACGGTGCTGGTGTGCCATGGTTACTTCGACCATGTTGGGCTGTACCGGCATGTCATCGGCCATGTACTCGAATTGGGTTATGCGGTGCTGGCCTATGATTTGCCGGGTCATGGTTTAAGCTCTGGTGCGCAAGCCGTGATTGATGATTTCCGCACTTACCGGGATGTACTGGAGCAGTGTCTGTCGCTGGCGGCGAATCATCTTCCTCACCCCTGGCATGTGATTGCCCAGAGTACCGGTGGTGCCATCATCATGGATTACCTGACCAGTCGTGGTGATGGCGATGATAATCCTTTTGAAAAAGTGATTCTGCTGGCGCCACTGGTTCGGCCTTTCAAGTGGAGCACCGGCCGTTGGTTGCACACGTTGATCAGCCCGTTTGCGAAAAGCATAAAACGGGTGTTTACCATCAATTCCAATGATCCGGATTTTCTGGATTTTCTGGAAAGAAAAGATCCCCTTCAGGCGAGACGGGTATCGGCCATTTGGGTTGGTGCGCTGAAAAAATGGTTGCCGGGTTTCGAGAAAGCAACTCGGATAAAATTTTCCCCGGTGGTGATTCAGGGGGATCTGGATGAAACGGTTGACTGGCGTTACAACCTGAGTGTTATTCGCCAAAAATTTGAGGATCCCCAGATTCATATGCTGCCAGGGGCGCGCCATCAACTGGCGAATGAAGCAGAAGAATTTCGTCAGAAAATTTTTTCCATTCTTGATGAGCATCTCGGATAGCAGATGTCAGGTTGCCCAATTTTACGCTTTGTTACTTGTGCTGAAGCACGGACTGCCACACTGTCGTTAAGGTGTGTTTGACGTGTTTATGCGTGCTGGAAAGCACGGCCCAAGGAGAGAGTAATGGACAAGAAAGTGATGTTGGCCCTGACGGCCGGTGCGGCAATGATGAGCCAGGTGGCGATTGCTGATATCAATGCCGGAGTGAACGCGGCGATGAATGCAGAAGCGGATGCCAAGGCTGTAGAGCAGCAAGTGCGTGATCAGCGCGATCAGGCCAAAGCGGACGCCAAGGCGCACAAGCAGGCCATGGAAGACAAGCACGATGCTACCAAGGCAGAGATGGAAGCGCGTCGTGATGCCAAGCAAGCGGAGATGAAAACCAAGCGTGATGAAATGAAAGCGAAGGGCGAGGCACACCGTGATGACGGCCAGGCCCGCGCTGAAGCGGCAAAAGACAATGCCAAAGCGCAACGCGATGCTGCAAAAGAAGCGCTGGATGCGGGTGCCGGCGCTGAAGTCAGTGCCAGTGTCGAGGCAGGTGACGCTGGCGAGGCAAATGCCAGCGCCAAAGGCAAGGCGAAACCATGGTACAACTTCTGGGATTAACTGTCCCTCGCTAGCTACGTTAACCCAGGCCGCACCCGTTGCGGCCTTTGTTGTTTCAGGCAGGAGTATTCACATGACAGGGTATCGAAAAGCGGTGGTGCTGTTCGTTGCAATAGTGCTTGCGCCCATGGTCTGCGCAGCAGGCCTGGAAGCGCAGAGTGGGCGACCGGCTGCACAGGGTGGGACTGCCGTGTACGCAGCCGAAGCACAACGGCAAAGAGAGCAACGGCAAATGCAGGATCAGCGTGATGCCCATCGTGAGCGTGCTGAATCCCGGGAGAAGGCGCTCCAGGACAACATTCAGCAGCGCCGTGATGAGATGATGAAAAATCTCAACCCTGGCCGCCAGCCTGACTCATAGCGGTTGTCCTGGTTGCCGGGCAATGAGCTCAATATTCGCTGACGCCGCCCTTGTCGCCTACCAGAACCACATTGGCGGGGCGTTTGGCGAACAGGCCGTTGGTGACTACGCCAACGATGTTGTTGAGGACCTCTTCCAGCTCGATGGGGTTGAGAATGTCCAGATTATGTACGTCCAGAATGAGGTTTCCATTATCGGTGACAAAGCCTTCCCGGTATTGGGGTTGACCGCCCAGCGCGACCAGCTTGCGGGCGACATGAGAGCGGGCCATGGGAATCACTTCTACCGGTAGTGGAAACTTGCCCAATCGTTTGACCTGCTTGCTGCCATCGACAATGCAGATAAACTGGTCTGCTACAGCCGCGACGATCTTTTCTCGTGTCAGTGCGCCACCGCCCCCCTTGATCATTTCCCGATGGCGGTTCACTTCGTCGGCACCATCCACATACACCGGCAGGCGGTCGACGTCATTCAGGGAGACCACATCAATGCCGTGGGCCTGCAGTCGCGCGGCGGTGGCATCAGAGCTGGCAACCGCTCCTTTGATGCGATCTTTCATGGTGGCCAGGCCATCAATGAAGAAGTTGGCAGTGGAGCCGGTGCCGACGCCGATGAATTCGCCTTCCGGCACAAAGCGCAACGCGGCTTCGGCCACCTGTTTTTTCAGCGTATCCTGATCCATGAACTGATCCTTTGAGATCGGTGTGAATTATCGGGGGATGTGCAGCGATTATAAGCCAGCCATTGCAGGGACTCGACCCCAGGCTATCGCATTTGTTCCAGCCACCCCCTAGACTAGTGTCTTTGCCCATGGGCTTAAAATTGTCACACCAACCCGGACCCTTCGATGCTCGACAAATACGTTAAACGGATACTGCAGTCCCGCGTCTATGACGTGGCAGTGGAGACACCCATTCATGCAGCACCGTTGATTTCCAAACGTATCGGCAATCGTGTACTGCTCAAGCGTGAAGATCTGCAACCGGTGTTTTCTTTCAAGCTTCGAGGCGCCTACAACAAATTGTGCCAGTTGAACCAGGAGCAGCTTGACCGTGGGGTCATCTGTGCCTCGGCGGGTAACCACGCTCAGGGCATGGCGCTGGCGGCAACGTCCATGGGGGTCAAGGCGACCATCGTGATGCCGCGTACCACCCCGGACATCAAGGTTAATTCCGTGCGTAATCATGGTGGCAAGGCGGTGCTGCACGGAGACAGCTTTGACGAAGCACTGGCGCATGCCCGCAAGCTGGAGGCGCGCGATGGTCTGACCTTTGTGCACCCTTACGATGATCCGGATGTGATCGCCGGGCAGGGCACGGTGGCCATGGAAATTCTCCGTCAGCAAAGTCGTGAGCTGGACGCCATCTTTATCCCGGTGGGTGGGGGTGGTCTGGCGGCAGGCGTGGCCGCCTATGTGAAATACGTACGCCCGGACGTCAAGATCATCGCGGTGGAGCCTGAAGATGCGGCCTGCCTGAAAGCCGCCATGGACAAGAAACGCCGGGTCACGCTCAAGGAGGTCGGCTTGTTTGCCGATGGGGTGGCAGTGCGGCAGATCGGCAAGGAAACCTACCGGGTGCTCAAGGACACGGTGGATGAAGTGATTACCGCCACCACCGATGAGATCTGTGCGGCCATCAAGGATGCCTTTGAAGATACGCGGGCGATCTGTGAACCTGCTGGCGCATTGGCGCTGGCCGGTCTGAAAAACTGGGTAGCGAAACACGGCGTCGAGAACCAGACCTTGGTGGCGATCCAAAGTGGCGCCAACGTGAACTTTGACCGCTTGCGCCATGTCTCCGAGCGGGCCGAGCTGGGTGAGCAGCGGGAAGCCATTCTGGCGGTGACGATCCCGGAGAAACCCGGTGCGTTCAAGGCGTTCTGTCAGGCGCTGGGGCGTCGGGGTATTACCGAATTCAACTATCGTTACAGCGATGACCGCGATGCCAATATCTTCGTTGGCATCCAGCTCAAGCCCGGGGGCAAGGCGCTGCAGGCCCTGATGCAGGAACTCACCGAAAAGGGCTATCCGGTGGTGGATCTGAGTGGCAACGAAATGGCCAAGCTGCATATCCGCCATCTGGTGGGTGGTCATACCCCGCGGCAAGACCTGCAGGAGCGACTTTTCCGGGTCGAATTCCCCGAACGGCCAGGCGCCTTGATGGCGTTTTTGCAGTCACTGGGTGGCAAGTGGAATATCAGTCTGTTCCATTACCGCAACCACGGTGCGGCCTATGGGCGGGTGTTGGTGGGCTTTCAGGTGGCCGAGGCGCAACAGGCGCACTTTCTGGCAGATGTAAAAAAAGTGCCCTATCCCATGGTGGAAGAAAGCGATAACCCGGCGTACCGGTTGTTTTTGAATTGAACGATGAACTTGACCGCAAGTCGGTGGTCACACACTCCCGGACGCCCCGCAAAAGCGGGGCGTCTGGCGTTTTAGGCCGGCATCAATGTGCGCATGAATGCATATTGATGAGGACGGTTGGCATCAGTTATGAGTAAGTTCTGTTAAGAAGCGTCAACAGAGCGCCATAACTGCTTGACTTTACATTTCGCAATGGTCAAATTTTGACCCGGTTGGCATTTTCTGCACGCCGATCAGACTAAAGTGACAATCCTGTTAATACTTTTGGGTCACTTTTTTCATATTGCTGTACCACTTTGGGGAAAAACAATGAAGAAGAAGCCGGATGCCTTGGTGCTACTGGCAATCGTGTTTGGGCTTGGCGTGTTGGTGAGTAGTCTCACCCACGGTGGCAATGAGCCGGACTATCAGCACTACGCTGACAGTGCGGGCATCGTCGTCAGCCACAGCCAGCAGTAACGGTCAGATCCACCGGCTGGTCCCACGGGGCCAGCGGTATCACACCTTTTTCCACTCGCTGAAAATCGTACCCCACCGCCACCAGCCTCGGTCGTCGCGGTCGCCTTGCCATGTCTGCCAGCGTGCGGTCGTAGTAGCCCCCTCCCATGCCCAGCCGAAAGCCCTCCTGATCAAACGCCACCGCCGGTAGCAGGATCACGTCCAGTGCCCACAAGGCGCGTCCGCGCAGCAGCAGGGCGGGTTCGTTGATGCCGTACAGGTTGGGGCGCATGGGGTGGTGAGGTTGCCAGAGCCGGAAGCGCAGGTGGCCACGACGAAGGGGGTCCACGAAAGGCAGGTAGGTGCTGCAATGCTGAAAGCGTCGGTGGCGCAGGGCGGGTTGCAGGTCCAGTTCGCCATCATTGGGCAGGTAGAGTGCCAAATGCTGGCAGCGACGATAGCCCAAGGCGGCGTCCAGGGCGGGGGCGATGCGTTGGCTGGCCCGGCGGCGTTGGCCCGGTGTCAGGGTTCGGCGTTGCTGTCGGAACTGGCGCCGAAGCTGGCGTCGTTGCGTTGCGGTCATGGTCTCAACCGAACAGAAAGAAAGGGTGCTTCCCGGTCCGCCGCTGCGGGCTTGACCCTTGAACCGTATGGTTCAAGGTGGAGGCAGCAGCATTGCCCTCAGGCTTTCCGCTCATTGGGCGGACATGCACACGGACAAGGCAATATATGCCCCCGGGTATTACGTTATCGGCTCAGGGACATGGCCCTCTGGCGTACGAGCCAGGAAACACTCGGGGTCATTATAACAGTGGTGCGCGGCGGTGACAGTCTTGACAGGGCAGTTAACAGTTAATAGTGAATAGTTAACAGTTAAGTGCAAAAGCGAAGCAGGCCCGGTGCCACACTGAGTGGCAGGAGCGCGCGGTGATGAGCGTTCGGAGCACAGCAGCCCCGTCCCGGGCTTTTTAACTTTGAACGTTCAACTCTCGTTCTTTGTTGGCGTGCAGCGTGATGCCTGAAGCGTCTCTTACAGCTTGCGGCGGGCGTCTTCGAAGGCCTGGATTTCGTCTTCCAGGCGGCTGAGCAGGGCTTGCACCCGGGCTTCGCTCTCGGAGTCCTGGGAGGCGGCCTGACGCGCCTTGAGCAGTTCGTGGCTCATGTTCAGGGCGGTCATGATGGCAATGCGTTCCAGGCCAATCACGTTGGCGTCGCGCACTTCACGGAGTTGTTCATCCAGATAGCGGGCCGCGGACAGCAGATTGTCCTGTTCACCAGCCGGGCAGGCGACACGGTACTCCTTGTCGAGCAAGTGAATCACCAGGGAGTTTTCGTTAGACATGGCCGGTAGCACCGCATTGGCTGTGGATCAGTGTCAGGCAGGATGCCACGCTCAGGAATCCTGCTCCAGAGATTTCAGACGCGTGATGATGGCCTCGACCTTGTTGCGGGCCACGTCATTTTTTTTCAGCAACTGGGCGCGTTCTTCCACCAGTTTGGCCTCACGTTCATGCAGGGCCAGATTTTCCTGACGCAATCGGGAGCTGATACGCAGCAGCTCGTCCACGCGGGTTTCCAGTTGCCTTAGTTGTTGTTCCGTCGTCATGGCAAAATGGTCGCTGTTCGCCTAAGGTGTGGGCCGGTTTCGGCCCCGCGTCCCCTGCACCTTACCGGGATTTGCCAGCAATGGCGTCCCCCTCCCGGTTGACAGGCTGTTTCAACTATAGGTGTGAGGTTGGCAGGGGTCAATGAAATTGAATGGTGGTAGCCACTTAGCGCACACTTCTCACAGCCTTCCTCAGGAAGGTGCTTTCGCCGCAGGAATCCAAGACGGGGTGTTTCATGTCCAACCAGATCGATTTTGAAGTGCTGGCCCAGGCCCTGGCCGCGGCAGGTATTGCCCATTCTCCCAGCGAACTTCAGGGGCTGGCGGCAGGGCTGCTGGCTACCGGCCATGGCGGCCGCGATGAGGAGCTGCTTGGGGTGCTGGCGTCCCACGTTGACTTCGAGCCGGGGCAGCAGTTCGAGGCATCTCTTGCCGGTATGCTCGTGGCCATGCGCGATGGTCTTGCTGACGGTTTTGCCGACACCGGTTTGGCACTTCACCTGTTGTTGCCTGCCGATGAGGATGATCTGGGCTTGCGGGTGGCGGCGATCGCCCAGTGGTGCGAGGGTTTTCTGGTGGGCTTTGGCACCGGCTCGGCCAATACCCATGACAAGGATCTCTCACCGGGTGTCCAGGAAGCGCTGTCTGACCTGGCGGCCATCAGCCAGGTGGAAACGCCGGATGCCGATGGCGATGAAGAGGAAGATATGTTCGAGCAAGTGGCGGAACACTGCCGCATGTCCGCCCTGATGATTTACACTGATCTGGTCATGCGCCGGGAAGGTAAGCCGGAGGCGCCGGCCAGCAAGCCGCCGACTCGTCACTGACCTAACGCCCAGCCGATACAGCAAGGAGTGGTCTTGAGCATCAACCGTCAGGAATACGCCCGCCGCCGTCAGGAGCTGATGGGCGTCATGGGGCCCAACAGCATCGCCATTTTACCTGCCGCCCCGGAGCGCACCCGTAACCGGGATGTGGAATATCCCTACCGACAGAACAGTGATTTCTGGTATCTCACCGGCTTTGCGGAGCCCGAGGCGGTGCTGGTCCTGTTGCCCGGCCGTGAGCATGGCGAGTACGTGCTGTTCTGTCGTGAACGCGACCGCACCATGGAGATCTGGAACGGTTACCGGGCAGGCCCCGATGGGGCCGTTAAGGATCATGATGCCGACGATGCCTTTCCGGTTGGCGATATCGATGAAATTCTGCCGGGCCTGATTGAGGGCCGGGAGCGGGTTTTTTATGACCTGGGCCACGATGCGGAGTTTGACCGCCGTCTGATGGGTTGGGTCAACAGTATTCGCGAGCGGGTTCGCTCCGGGGCCCAGCCGCCGGGCGAGTTCGTCGCCCTGGCGCACCATCTGCACGACATGCGTCTGTTCAAGTCAGCAGCGGAAGTGAAGTTGATGCGCAAGGCGGCAAGCATCTCTGCCCATGCCCATATCCGTGCCATGGAAAAAGTCCGCCCGGGGATGATGGAATATCAGCTCGAGGCGGAATATATCCACGAGTTTATGCGTCATGGTGCGCGCAGCCCCGCGTACCCGAGTATTGTCGGTGGTGGCGCCAACGGTTGCATCCTGCATTACATCGAGAACAGCCAGAAGCTCAAAGACGGGGATCTGGTGTTGGTGGATGCCGGTTGCGAGCTGGAAAACTACGCCTCGGATATCACTCGTACCTTCCCGGTGAACGGTACCTTCAGCAAGCCCCAGCAGGCGCTCTACGAGTTGGTGCTGGCCAGTCAGTACGCCGCCATCAAGGCCACCCATCCGGACAATCACTGGAATGTACCCCACGAAAAAGTGGTGGAGATTCTTACCCAGGGTTTGCTGGATCTGGGGCTGCTTGATGGTGAGTTCAACGAGCTGGTGGAAACCGAGGGCTACCGCCGTTTCTTCATGCACCGCACGGGCCACTGGTTGGGCCTGGACGTTCACGATGTGGGTGATTACCGGGTTCAGGATCAGTGGCGTCAGCTGGAGCCGGGCATGGCCCTGACGGTGGAGCCAGGGCTGTATATCGCACCGGATGATGACAGTGTCGATGAGCAGTGGCGTGGCATCGGTATTCGCATCGAGGACGATGTGGTGGTGACCAAAGAAGGGTGTGAAGTGATGACCCACGAGGTGCCGAAGGATGTGGCGGAGATTGAGCGCTTGATGAAAGGCGGCTGAGGGCAGTTAACAGTTAATAGTGAACAGTTAACAGCTAACGTCAAAAGTGAGAACCCTGCTACATCGTCGCGCCGGCGTGGCACGGTAACAGTTGAAAGTTCAAACGTGCGGGCATGGGGTTGTTTCTTCGTTGTCGTTCGTGCCCGCGTAACCGCGCGGGAAACCGAACATCTGAATCGCGCGAGCCTTGCCTCGTGTTTAAACTTTGAACTTTCAACTCGGCCCTTGGGTTCGCGCCTCAAGCGGCGCTCCTACAGTAAAAGTGGACATTGAAATGACGCAACAACCTCTGGTGATCGTTGGCGGCGGGATGGCGGGTGCCATGCTGGCGTTGTTGTTGCGTCGCCATGGCGCAGGCAGTGTGGTGCTGGTGGAAAGTCATCCGCTGACGTTGCCTGAAACGCCGCCGTTGACCCCGAGTTTTGATGCGCGCAGTACTGCGCTGTCGGCGGGCACGTTGGCGGTATTGGATGAGCTTGGTCTGGGCCTGGCTATTCGTGAACACGCCGCTGCAATTGGCACGGTGCATGTGTCCCGGCAATCCCGGCTCGGGCTGACCCGTCTGTCCGCACAGGAAGAAGGCGTCGACCAGCTTGGGGTGGTGGTAGAAAACCGCTGGCTGGGTTTTGTGTTGCTGGGGGCGCTGTTCAGTGATGACGCCATTACCGTGCGTGCACCGGATGCGTTGTCCGGCATTCGTCGCCTGGAACATGGCTATCAGGTTTCCCTCTCCAGTGGTGATACCCTGCACACGCCCTTGCTGATCGCGGCGGATGGCGCCCGCTCCAAAACCCGCGAGTGGTTGGGCATCAGTGCCCGGGATCATGACACCGGGCACGATGCACTGATCGCCAACCTGTCACTGGCGAGCTCCCATGAGGGCATTGCCTATGAGCGCTTTCTCAATGAAGGGCCGCTGGCATTCTTGCCCCTGCCAGACCAGCGTTTTGCCCTCGTCTGGACCGGGCCCCGTGAGCAGGTAGCACAGTGGATGGCCATGAGTGAGCAGGACGCCTTGGCACAATTGCAGGCACGCAGCCCGGCCGGGGCGCCGCGCCTCACCGGGTTGGGTGAGCGTCAGCGTTACCCGCTGGTGCTGACGGAATCTTGCGCACAGGTCGTGCCCCACGGGGTTGTGGTGGGTAATGCCGCGCACACCCTGCACCCCGTGGCCGGGCAGGGCTTTAATCTGACGGTGCGGGACCTGCAGGCGTTGGCCAGCACGGTGGGTGGCAGTGATCATCCTGGCAGTCTGCGAACCCTGCAGGCTTTCGCTTCCCGGCGCGAAAAGGATCAGGCCTTGATCGGTCAGGCCTCTCGCTGGGTGCCAGAACTGTTTCGCGTCCAGCACCCGCTGTTTGCTCACAGCCGCCAGCTGGGCCTGGTTGCGCTGGATATCCTGCCCGGGTTGCGTAGCGGGTTTGCGAAACGGGCGATGGGGCTGTGAAGAGCAGTTAATCGTTAACAGTGAATAGTGAATAGTGAATAGCTAAGGTCAAAAGCCAAAACCGGGCTACTGAAGAAGCGTAGTTCGGGAATTGCCGCCAGGCAATCTCCGACATGGCGGTGCAGGGCAGGACAAAATCAGTTGAAAGTTTAAAGTTCAACTCATGGCATTGAATGGTGGAGATGGGCTTGCGCTCATTTTCGCCCTCCGGAAAGGACCTGTGATGGGCGTTAGCGAACAACACATCATTATCGTCGGTGGTGGTATGACCGGGGGGTTGCTGGCGGTGCTGCTGGCGGCTGAGGGGCTGCGGGTGACGGTGCTGGATGGTGCGCCAGCGCCGGTCATGCCGGAAGGGGCGGCGCAATTGCGGGTCTCTACCTTGACCGAAGCCAGCTACTGGCTGCTGCGCAACAGTGGGGTCTGGGATTGCCTGAATCTGTCGCGGGTACAGCCCTATGATGCCATGCAGGTCTGGGATCAGGATGGCACCGGTGAGGTCAGTTTCAACGCCGTGGATGCCGGGGTCGATAGCCTGGGGTGGCTGCTGGAAAACGGCCACCTGACGGCGGCCCTGTATGACCGGGCGGCGTCGTTGCCTTCGCTGGAGTGGCGCTGTGGCGTGTCGGTGGAAGGGGCGCGTCGCGAGGGGCAGCGGTGGCGGGTTCAGTGTGGTGGTGATGTGCTCGAGGCTGATTTGCTGGTGGGGGCCGATGGCGCCCGTTCGCGGGTCCGTGAGTGGGCAGGAATCAGTGGTGGGCCTCGTGACACCGGACACCATGCCCTGGTGGCCACGATTACCACGGCACAACCCCATGGCGGGTGTGCGCGGCAGGTTTTCATGGAGTCAGGCCCATTGGCCCTGTTGCCGTTGTTCTCGTTGGCTTCGCCGGGCGATCAGCGGCAGTGCTCCATTGTCTGGTCGGGTTGGCCGCAGAGAATTGCGGAACTGAATGCTGCGGAACCGGGTCTGTTTGCTGCCCATCTGCAGGCGGCAGCCGGTGATGCGTTGGGTGAGGTGAGCTTGCTGGGGGAGCGTGCGGTGTTTCCTGTCCAGGAGCGCCATGCCAGCAGTTATGTGGCCGCGGGGTTGGCGTTGGTGGGCGATGCGGCTCATGTGATTCATCCGCTCGCCGGGCAAGGCGTTAATCTGGGCTTGCTTGACGCCGCAGTGCTGGCTGAGGAAGTAGTGGCAGCGATGAAGGCCGGACGCCCGTGTGCGGACCCGCATGCCCTGTCCCGTTACCAGCGCCGTCGCCGTGGTGAAAACCTGGTCATGCAAAATGCCATGCGCGGGTTTCAGCAGCTATTCGAGCAGCGGGCAATGCCGCTGCGCTGGCTGCGCAACACGGGCATGCGTTGGGTGAATCAGGCGGGTCCGGTGAAACGTTTCTTTATTGGCCAGGCATTGGGGCGCGGTGCGGATTTGCCGCGGCAGGCGCAACCACCCCGTCAGCGTATGCGTTAACGCAGTGTGACTAGAGGTCGCGGGGCAGACCTGCCATACTGGCGCCCAATTAAGAATCATTCCTGTTTAAGCGATGGAGTTTTGGATATGCGTATCCTGGGTTTACTGGCCGGAGCTCTGGTCATGGCGGGCGGCCTGTGGGGCTGCTCGGAACCGGCCGAGCAAAACGAGCTGGTGGTGTATACCTCCCGAAATGATCATCTGATCAAGCCGGTGTTTGATGCCTATACCGAATCCACCGGTGTGCAGATCCGGTATATTACGGATAACGCTGCTGCCTTGACCGCCCGGTTGCAGGCGGAAGGTGAGCGCACCCCTGCTGACCTGTTCATTACGGTGGACGCAGGCAATCTCTGGAATGCGGCCAACAAGGATTTGCTTCAGCCGGTAGAGTCGGTGGTACTTAATGCCAATGTGCCCACTGCACTCACCGACCCGGACAAGCGCTGGTTCGGTCTGACCGTGCGTGCCCGCACCATCGTCTATTCTCGCGACCGGGTTGATCCGGCCACACTGTCATCCTATGAAGATCTGGCTGATCCGAAGTGGAAGGGTCGTCTGTGTCTGCGCACCTCCAAGAAGGTCTACAACCAGTCTCTGGTCGCCACCATGATCAAGCGTCTTGGTGAAGAAAAGACCGAGGAAATCGTGCGCGGTTGGGTGGGCAATCTGGCCACGGATGTGTTCTCCAACGATACCGCGCTGATGGAAGCCATTGTCGCCGGTCAGTGTGATGTGGGGATCGTGAACACCTACTATTATGGCCGCATGAAACGGGATAACCCGCAGCTGCCGCTGGCCCTGTTCTGGGCCAACCAGGACAGCAGTGGTGTGCACATCAATATTTCCGGGGCGGCGATCACCCAACACGCACCGCATCCGGAACAGGCCAAGGCCTTGCTGGAGTGGATGACTCAGCCTGCCGCCCAGAGCCTGCTGGCGGACCGCAACCTGGAATACCCGGTGAACTCGGCCGTGAAGCCTGCCGACGAAGTGGCCTCCTGGGGTGATTTCAAGAGTGATGACCTGAACGTGAGCGTGGCCGGTGAACTGCAGGTTGATGCCGTCAAGTTGATGGACCGGGCCGGGTATCGCTGATTCATGCTGTTGAGAAACGCCTGATATGCCCCGCCGGGGATTACGCAGTGCCAGTGGGGCCAGCGCAGCAGCGCTGGCCCTGCTGGTACTGGTGCCGATACTGGTACTGCTGAGTGCCTGGCACCAACAGCAATGGGAAACCTGGCAGCATTTGCTGGATACCGTGCTGTGGCGGCTGGTGGGGAACACCCTGTTTCTGATGGTGGGAGTCACCGTCGGGGTCTTGCTGCTGGGTGTGTCGCTGGCCTGGTGTGTGGCCACCCTGGATTTCCCCGGGCGTCGCTGGCTGGAGTGGGCCCTGTTTTTGCCCATGGCCATGCCGGCCTATGTGCTGGCGTTTGTGATGGTCGATCTGCTCGACTATGCCGGACCGATCCAGACCCAGCTCCGCCACTGGTGGAGCGATTTCCCCGGTTTTAGCGCCCGCCACCCGCTATGGGTGGTCGTCACCTTGTCGCTGGTGCTCTATCCCTATGTGTACATGTTGGCGCGGCTGGCCTTTCAGGCCCAGGGGCGGGCGGTGCTGGAGCAGGCGCGTATTCTGGGTGATGGCCCGGTGCGGGCATTCTTCAAGGTGGCGCTGCCCATGGCGCGCCCCGGCATCGCGGCCGGCCTGGCGCTGGCCTTGATGGAAACCCTGGCGGACTTTGGGGCGGTGTCCGTATTCAATTTCGACACCTTTACCACCGCGATCTACAAAAGCTGGTACGGCCTGTTCAACCTGCAGGCGGCAGCACAGCTGGCTTCGCTGTTGTTGCTGTTTGTATTGATGGCGCTGTGGCTGGAACGGCGCGGCCGCCGCCGTGCGCGCTTCAGTGAGCTGGGGGGACGCAAGGTGATGCGGGTGCGTCCCCGGGGGGCCTGGCTGATTACGTTGCTGGCCTTTGCAGTCCTGTTCATGGCGTTTGTGTTGCCGGTCTCCCGATTACTGTATTGGGTGGTGGAGACCCGCCTGGACGGGGTGGATGCGCGCTTCCTGAATCTGGTCTGGCGTACCTTCCTGTTGGGAGCCATGTCCGCCGGGTTGGTGCTTGTGCTGGCCAGCTGGCTGGCGTGGGTGAAGCGGCATCAGTCGTCAGCGGGGGTCTCGGTGGCGGCTCAGCTGGCCACCTTGGGCTACGCGCTGCCGGGCTCGGTGTTGGCGGTGGGTATCATGGTGAGTTTCAGTGCGGTGGAGTCGCGCCTCAATGCCTGGGGACTGCCGGTGGCCCTGGTCGGAGGCCTGGCGGCGTTGGTGCTGGCCTACGTGGTGCGCTTCATGGCGGTGGCCTTTGGCCCGGTGGAAAATGCCTTGCAGCAAGTGCGTCCTGGTTTGGTCGATGCGGCCCGGACTCTGGGGGCATCGTCATCGGATGTTGGGCGGCGGGTCTATTTGCCTATGATGCTGCCTGGTCTGCTGACCGCCTTGTTGTTGGTAGGCATTGATGTCATGAAAGAAATGCCTGCCACCCTGCTGTTGCGACCCTTTGGCTGGGATACCCTGGCCGTTCGGATCTATGAGCTCACTGCGGAAGGGGAGTGGGAGAGAGCGGCAGCGCCTTCCCTGACGCTGGTGCTGCTGGGGTTGCTGCCAGTGGTGTTGCTCACACGCCGGCGCTAGCGGCGTGGACAACTGGTAGTTCGTGTAACAGGAACACTGGCGGCGCACAGGTGCTTAATACAAGTCACCCGCAATGGCTTGCGATTCATGTGCTGTTGATGTGTTTCTTTGGTGGCCTTTCCGGGCCGCCTTCTTCTGTCTTTCCTTGCTGGTGAGTGTCGCGGGTGTCCTTTTCCCGGGGAGCTCCGATGGTGCGCACAGGTGTGCATGGGAGACATATTTGCCAGCATTGTTTCCTTTCTTGGATTTCTTCTTAGCGCTAAGTATACAGCTAATGCAAAGGGGTTAGCTGTAGTGCAACCCAATCGTTTGTTTATGTGTATATATGTAAATTATCGGCCGTTTTGAGAACTTGTATCTCGGTTATGTTTCAAAATGTTGGTACGGTTATGCCACCTTTATTTGGGCAAATTTCTGCCTAGCCGCTAGGTGTAGGTGGGTAGCCCTTTGAATAATAAATGGCCCGTTCGGGCACGTCTTTTGTGGAGAGCCAAATGACAACAAGGAAACTGCTTCCCGCTATCTTGCTGGGAGCTGGTGTTGTGTCTGTGACACCAGTAATGGCCAGCATGGGTAATATCGGCACGACCTATGGGGTACTGCCCTCGGATATTGCTTCCGCCCAGGCCCTGTCCCTGTTTAACAGTCAGGTGTCCGCGACTTACTACAACCCGGCGTACCTGACCAAGGACAGCCGGGGCGAGCTCACCACAGGCCTGATGCATGCGGAGCACGAGCTCCGGGGTGACGGTCAGGTGCTGCAGGACTCTCCTTCCCAGCAGGTTTTGCTGGGCATGAAAACCGATCTGACCAGCCTGACTCAATATGAACATCCTCTCTACCTTGGCTTCATGCTGGGAGTGGAGAAGTACGGCGATGAAATGTTGTCGTTCAATTCGCAGACGTCCACTGAGGGGCAGTTCTTTGAATACGGCCGGCAGCCCTTGTTCCTGAATCTGGGGGGTGGCACCCAATTGTGGCGTGGGCTGGATGCGGGCTTTTCCGCGCGTATCACCCTGCATTCCGAAGCCGAGCTGGTGGCCAGTTCGACCCTGGCAGGCGAGACCAGCTATGAAACCCTCAACGTTTCCGCCAAACCTTCCATTCGCCCGATTTTCGGTTTGAACATGGATTTCGGTGAGAGTTTCTGTGGTGATGACCGCTCTTGCTGGATGAACGGTTTGGAGGCGGCATTCAGTTACCGCGGCTACTCCAATACCAACACCACAGTAGATTCCACCATCACCATTCCTGGCACGGTGGTAGACCCGGGCATCAATCTGGCAATCACGACTATCGATTCCTACCAGCCGAATATCTATGCCGCCGGTCTGGCCTATGGCAGGGACCGCTGGCGGGTAGGGGTAACGTTGGAAATGCAGGAATGGTCGAGCCTGGAAGAGGAATTGGAAGGCGACACCATCAAGGATCAGGCAGTGGAAGCCGATGGCGATGCCCGGCTTGCCTTCAAGGATATCGTGGTGCCGCGTATTGGCGGTGAGTTCCACCTGGACGATACCTACATGATCACCGGTGGGGTCGCATTCAGTGAATCACCGCTGGATTCCACCGGGTCGTTGGAAGTGAATTACCTGGATACCGACAAGTGGATCGTGGGTGTTGGTCTGACCGCCCAGTACACATCGGTACCGATTCTGGCATACCCGGTACGACTGGATCTCGCCTACCAGTATCAAAAACTGGAATCGCGCGAGTTCGATCTCTACGACCGTCGTTCCCCGAGCTATCCGGCACCGTACGGATCGGGAGAGGTTGATGGCGAGGTCAGTGTCTTTACCGGCTCCATCACGCTGAAGTTCTAGGAGATGGCCATGAAAATAAAACTATTGGGCCTGGCAGTGGCGAGCACCTTGTTGGCTGCATGTGGTGGCGAGGCCGATGATCCCACAACACGGAACTGGCAGATTGGCGAGGTGTACTACAGCTACCCTTACGAGGGTCAGCAAGGGGTTTCGCCGAAGACGCCAATAATCGCCCGTTTCTCTCATGCGGTCAGCGTAGAGTCTGGCAATGTTCAGCTACTCAGATGTGACACCCAGGCGGATACCTGCGAAGGGGCGACCCCCGTTGCACTGGGCGAGCCGCAGGCTCTCGATGGTGGTTTGGGGGTTTCGATCCAGCCCCAGCAGCCGCTGGAGTTCGCCACCCACTACCGTCTCGAGTTCAGTGATCTGGATACAGGTAATGGCATTGCCGCGTTCCCTGATGGCGGGATGGACTTCACCACTCGTATGGATGCGGATGGACCGTTAAGTCACCGCAAGCAAGGCGCCGCACTGGTTGTCCGCCAGCTGATCCCTGATGGGGATACCCTGCCTTTCATGGATTTCAGTGCCTTGCGCTTGCAGTTCAACCAGATGCTCAACACCGATACGGTGAGGTACGGTGACACCGATGCGGATGCCAGCATTGAGTTGGAACATCAGGGTCAAACCGTGCCGGCTATCCTGTTGGTCAAGGGTAACGCGGTGACCGTGGATCCGATTGAGGATCTTGCTGCAGGTGAGACCTACACACTGAAGCTGACCTCCTCGGTGCGGGGTGTCGATGATGCCCAGTTGACCGGCGGGTTCGAAAAGAGCTGGCAGGCGGGTAACTCCAAGCCCCGTGCCACGCTGGTGCAGGAAGTGGTAAAAGCCAGCGACGTGCTGGAAGATCCCTGCAACCAGGTCGGCGCGCTCACTGCCAAACTTACCGGCGAGGCGATGAACTGTGTGCCGCTGCAGTCCACTCTGCTAGGCAGCAAGGATGCCACCTTGCAATCCGGCAATGTGTACGCGGAGCTGGCACATCTTCCGAATTACCCGGATGTCTCGCCGTTGCGTATCGCACGTAACAGCTTGCTCACCGGGTCCAATATCGACGTGAAGGTTGGGGGCGATGTGCCGGCAGGGATCAGTACCGGGGATATTTCCGTGACCTTTCTGTCCGATGCGTCCGGTTATCTGCTGCCCAACCCCTACAGTGATGCCCACGAGGCACCCAAGCAGGTGCGTCTGTACATGGACGTTTCCATGACCGCAGAAAATCCAGAGGCCAATGGCGCGCTTAGCCAGACGCTGATGCATGTGGAGCTCAATGGCATGGCGCTGGTGCAGAATGGGCGGATGGAAATTGATGCGGTGGGCATTGTTGAGCCAAAGATTCTGGGTCAGGAAACCGCGTTCGGGCTGCTCAGTTTTCACATGAAATCCTATGAGGATCAGGAGAGAGCCCCGCAGCCGGTACCGGACATGACGTCCCCCGTGCTGCAGAGCATGACTCCCGCGGCCAATGATAGTGGTGTGGCAGACAAGGCTCGCCCCGGTGACCCGATCATTCTCAACTTCAGTGAGCCGCTTGACCCGGCAACCCTGGAGCAGCCGGGAGCGGTTACCTTTACGCATAACGGCATGGAAGAAAATGTTGAGTGGGCGCTGGATGGCGCCACGTTGGTGCTGCATCCGCAAATGCCTCTGGTCATGGGAGAAAGTTATGCCGTTGCGTTGGGCGGCCAGGTGACTGACTTGGCAGGCAATCCGCTGGCTTCGGTGAATGCGACCCTGCAGATGCCTGCCCGGGTGGGAGACGCTCCTGCGCCGGTGGCCCTGACGACTTACCCGGGCTTCCCCTGTGCCAGCGATAAGGAGCACTGGGAGATCGAAGCGGGCAACCACGGTTTTTGTCTGGGTGGCACCACCGACGATGACCGCACCCCTGTTCCGCTGATGCCGGCGGACCGTTCTATTCATGTCCGTTTTTCCCAGGATATTGATCCTGCCTCGGTGATCTTCGATAACAGTATCGCCTGTGACGTTGGTAGCTTCCGGGTTGAAAAGGTGGAGCTGGATCCTGCTACCGGCAAGCCGATGCGTTATGACGAGGACAGCACTCGCAAGTACCAGTGTGAGGAAGGGGTAAAAGGAAAGCTGGAAGTCGGCACCCGCAGTCTTGTCTTCACTCCTGCGGAACCCTGGGAAGAAGGGACGTACTACCGTTATGTCCTGATGAGTGTGAATGGCACCAGTGCGCAGCAGCCCAACGACTGTTCCAGCGGTGAGGCGATTTGCTCCACCGCGGGCAAGCGATTGCAGACAGCGGTGCTGAGCGCACCGGATGCGGACATGGGTGGCCCGAACATGCACTTGCACTTCATTGGCGCGCCCTCGGTGGCCAGTGTTTTCCAGCCCCTGCGTAACTTGCCAACCCTGGATATCAATGCCAATGGCCACTTCGATAGCGGAGAGCCGGGTTATGGCAGTGAGGGGCGGGGAGTCAATACCACAGATCTGTTCATTGATGGCTATGACGGTGAAGGGCTGCTCTACGATCCGGAGTTGGTTTGCGATACTGAGGAGGGTTGTGACATCCATGTGGTAGGCGGCCTGAATACGGAGGTCTTTGGCATGGCCCCGTACACCGACCCGGTCACCGGTGAGACTGGCCAGGCCGTTCGAGTGGGGTTGTATCCCACCATGATTCAGGCTTCGTCGGTTACCTTGTTGGTGAAAATCCTGGGTTTCATTCCCAGTGAAACTCCCACCGAAACGCAGTTCATGCGTATGCGCTATGACTGTGTGGCCTGGCCGGAAGATGCCGACAATTACTGTGAAAAGCGCAACCCGGATGGCAGTTATGTGTTTGACGAGATTCAGCGTCAGGGTTTGATCCCGGGTTGGATCGTGGAAACCGATGCCGGCCCGGAATTCCGTACCGATGTGGAACTGTTCATGGATGCGCCGTACATGCACATCGTGCTTAACGGCTCCCACAACCTGCACAGTTATCCGCTGACCATGAACCTGTCGGGCCCGGTAACCTTCCTGCCGGACGGGCGCATCGTGATCAATCAGGTCAACGCCAATGCGATCCCTATCAATGTGGAGCTGGGTGTGCTGCTCAACACGCCCGAGATTTTCCTGAAAATCCCGGAAGGGGGGGTGGTTCTGCAGTATCTCGGCGCACCATTGAAAAACTGATTAACCAGGAACACCCAAAAGCCGGCCTTGTGCCGGCTTTTGGGTGTCAAGCGCAAGGCATTGTGGCAAACGGCCGCTGGCGCCGCTCAAATAACACTCTGATTACACACTCTTACAAGCCCGTCAAATCACACACTTTTCTCAACCATTCCCAACCTTTTCTCAACGGCTGTAGTACGGCCGTTTTGTTTTACTTATTGCATATACACAGGCAGGAACAGGCAGGGGCTGCATAGCTTTCACCCGTTCTTGTCCATACAAGAGCCACCCTGAGCGTGGCGATAAACCGAATAACAAACGCCGGAGACGCGCTATGACCATCCGTAAACTGTCCCAGTTCGGGGCTGCCGCTTTTGCCACCTCTTTACTGGCCGCACCGGTCGCCTGGGGCGCAATGGGGAACACTGCCAGCACCTATGGCCTGCTGCCTATTGATGTGGGTACCGCACAAGGGATGTCCCTGTTCAATACCCAGGCTTCGGCGCTGTACTACAACCCTGCCTATCTGACCCGCGACCCTCGTGGTGAAATGACCGTGGGGCTATTGCACGGTGAGCATGACCTGCGGGTGAGCAGCAACGGCAACCCGAGCGGTGGGGGGGCGGCCGTTATTCGCGATGGCGACAAAGCGAATGTGTCCGACACCCAGCAGCAAGTCATTGCCCTGAAAACCGACCTCACCGACATGATGAAAGGTGAGCACCCCCTGTACTTTGCGATTATCGCCGGGGTGGAAAAGTACGGTGAGGAAATGCTGGCGTTTGAATCCCAGAACTCCCGTGAAGGCCAATTCATGCAATACGGGCGTCAGCCGCTGTTTCTGAACCTTGGGGGCGGCCTGGAGGTCGCCAACGGGATTACCACCGGGGCCTCTGCCCACGTATCCCTGCGCAGCGAAGCTACCCTGATTGCCAGTGCAGATCTGGCCGGGGAAACGCAGTATGAAGAGCTGACTGTGACAGCCAAACCGATCATTCGTCCTGTGCTTTCCATGAACATGGAGTGGGACAAGATATTCTGTGGCAAGGAAGATTGTGGTTTCTGGACAGGGCTGGAAACGGCCTTTGCCTTCCGTGGCCATACAGAAGCCCGTACCGCAGTGGAATCCAACCTGACTATCCCGGGTACCGTGATTGATCCGGGCATCACGGTTCTTATCGACACAATCGATTCCTACCAGCCGGACATTTTCAGCGCGGGCCTGTTGTACCACTTCAGTGACAATTTCCGGGCTTCTGTGTCCGTGGAGCAGCAGAACTGGAAAGACCTGGAAGATCAGCTGGAGCGCGATACCGTCAAGGATCAGGCCAATGCCAAGTTCAAGGACATCATCGTGCCGCGGATCGGTGCGGAGTGGACCGTGAATGACCACATCATTCTGTTTGGCGGTGTGGCTTATCAGGAGAGCCCACTGGAAAGCATCCAGACGCCGGACGTGAACTATTTCGACAACGATCGCCTGATCGTCGGTGTCGGCAGTGCCCTGATCATCAAGAATCCGCCGATCCTGGCCTATCCCATGCGTCTCGACTTTGGGTACCAGTATCAGCAGCTGCAGGAGCGTGACTTCGAGCTGACCTCGACCAACCCCAGTGTGACCAACCCCTATGAAAGCGTCAGCACAGACGGCGACGTTCATGTATTCAGCGGGTCCCTGACCCTGAAGTTCTAACGGAGGTGCACCATGAAAAAGAACAAGATTGCCCTCGCCATCACCGCACTTGCTACCGCCACCCTGGTGGGCTGCGGGGGTGACAGCGATGACGTGAGCTTCAATACGGCGACCTTCAATCCCCGTAACCTGCACTACACTTATCCGTTGGATAACCAGCAGCAGGTGGCGCCCCGGACTATCGTAGCGTTGCAGTTCAGCCATGAAGTCACGGCGGATGCCGGCAACTTCTCCTTTACGGGGCCGGATGATGAGGACGTAGCATTCACCCTGGAATCCGTTGCTGATGGCAAGGGGGTAGTATTGACGCCGGTTGATGCACTTGAGCCTGCTTCAGATTACAAAGTGGTCATGAACGGCGTGACCGTGCTGGGCGAAACCACCACCTTCAAGGACGGTACGCTCAACTTTACTACGCGCGCAGCCTTGCAAGGCCCGGTGGAGACACAAAAAACCGCCGCCAACTTTGAGGTGGAGTCGCTGTTTCCGGATGATCAACAGTTCGAAAGCATGGATTTCTCCACCTTTCGTCTGCGTACCAGTCATCCCATCGAGCGCTCCACCGTGGTCTACGGTGATACGGTCAGCCTGAGCAAGGATGGCGAGTTGGTAGACGCGCAGATGCTGGTCAGCCGAAACGCGATCAGTGTGGACCCCATCGAGGACATGACCCCGGGTGCCACCTATGAGCTGTCGGTGAATGGCATCAAGAGTGTATTTGGTGAAGACATCGCCCCCTACACCCACACCACGGTTCCCCAGGATACTACCTCTCCCACGACTGGTGAGCGGGCGGTACTGGTGACCAATGCCCCGCCTGCGGACGATACGCTGGGCTGTCGTGATGAAGGCGTGCGGGTTTCTGACCTGACGGGTCAACCGATCAACTGCGTGCCGGTGAACAGCACTCTGCTACAAGACAAAACCGTGTCCAAGCAACAGGGCGATGTCTATGCCGAGCTGGCCTTTACTCCGAACTTCCCGGAGATCACCCCGCTGCGAGTCAAGAAGGGTGGCATTCTGAAAGGGGATTCCCTGGAAGTGCTTATTGGTGGTGAAGTGCCTGTCGGGTTCGATTCCGGTGAAGTGACCGTGCAGATCATTTCCGATGCCACCGGTTATCTGTTCCCCAACCCCAATGCCGACAGTGATGAAGCACCGAAGCAGCTGCGCTTGTTCATGGATGTGGCCTTCTCCACCAAGGATGCCCGCGCCAATGGGGCCTTTACGCAAAACCTGCTGCACCTTGAGCTGGTGGGGTCCGGGCTGATTACCGATGGCAAGCTCAACACCGATGCCATCACCATTGTCGAGCCGCGTGTCTTGGGTGTCGATAATGCCTACGGCGTACTGAGTTTCCGCATGGAATCCTATCGCGATCAGGAAACCGCTCCTCTCCCTCCGATTGATGCAGAGAATCCCTTTGTGCCGGTGCTGGATGGCGAGAATGGACAGGAGCTTTCCTGGCAGCCGGGTAATGTGGCGGACCGGATGGAGCCGGGCGACCCGATCATCATCCATTTCAATGAGGTGCTGGAAGCCGCCTCCATTGTGGCCGGTGAGAGCCTGATGCTCACCAAGGGTGGCATGGCGGAACCGTTCAGCTGGAAGCTGGATGGCAGTGCCTTGATCATCACCCCCGACAGCCCGGTGGAATACGGTGTGGAATATGTGGTCACAACCACTCCGGAGATTACCGATCTTGCCGGTAATGCCTTGCAGATGCTCGATAGTCTGGAAGGGGATAACAGCCTGGACTTCATGCTGCCGGAATACGTGGTAAATGATCCTGAGGATGTTCGCCGGGGTCCCTATGCTTCGGTGGTATACCCAGGGTTCCCCTGTGCCAGTACGGTGGCATCCCAAGGGGAAATTGATGCCGGCACCCAGGGGGTGTGTGTGTCTTCAAGCCCGGAAGCCCAGCAGGTGGCAGTGGACCCGCTGCCGATTGTGGACTTGCCGGCCAACCGTGACATCCGGGTACGTTTTTCTCAGAACATGAATGCCGACACCATTGTGCTGGGTGATACCTTCCTGGTGGAAAAGGATAACGGCGGCAGCTGGGAGCCGGTGGATGGGCAACTGGTCGTGCAAACCCGCAGTCTCACCTTTGCACCGGATACTGCCTGGGAAGAGGGCGCGCTGTACCGCTATGTGCTCGCGGGTAACGGTGGTGGTACCGGCTGTGCCGGTATCTGCTCGGCTGACGATTTGCCCCTGCAGACCGCCCCCCTGTTGGGAGGTGGCTTGACGGACGGCGGGCCGGACATGGAAATACTGTTCCGTGGGGGCGTGGCGGTGAACACCGTGTTCCAGGAGCTGGATAACCTGCAAAGTGCGGATGTCAATAACAACTTCCAGATCGATACCGGTGAACCGGTTGCCACCGGGAACGTGATTGACCCGGTGGATACGCCAGCCAATGCCACCTTGATCCTGCCTCGTGATGGCGGTGGCACAGGGCTGATTACCGCGGCCAACACCGGTTGTGGCTTTGAAGGTACGCCGCCTTATACCTCTGAAGACCAGATCCGCTGTGACAGCAACCGGATTATGTATGTCACCGGGATGCTCAACACCGAAATCCTCGACTTCGATGCTGAGCAACAGGGTGTGCCTGTGGTGATCTATCCCACTACCGTGGCGCTCACCAACCTGGACGCCACTGCGGTAGTCGGGCTGGATCTGAATGTGCTGGATTCTCAGAGCACCCTGGATGTCATCCCGGTGTTGGGGCCGATTTTGACCGATTTGCTGGAGGTGACACTGGGGACGGTGGATGATCTGGTCAATGCATTGGCGGGTCAGTTCGGTGGTGAAGGGGTATTGGGCAGCCTGCTGGGAGTGCTGGGCGATGTGGGCCTGGTGCCGATTGAGACTGCCACCGGCCCGAACATCATGCGTATTCGCTACGAGCCCGAGGACCCCAATGACCCGAACAGTCCACGCACGGTCCCGCCGGTGGGCTACATCGTGGAAACGCCGGACGGCCCGGTGTTCCGGATCCAGTTCGACCTGCTGTTCGATGCCCCGGCCCTGAGCCTGCCGCTGGGTCTGGAGCACAACGTGAAAGGCCTGCCCATTGACGATGTGATCCTGGAAGGTCCGCTGGACTTCCTGCCTGATGGCCGCCTGTTCATTGGTCTGCAGAACCTGGAATCCAAGAACGTGGATCTGGAGATCAGTCTTGCTGGCCTGGAAGGCGGGCAGGTGAACCTGATCATTCCGCCGGGTGGCATCAACCTGAGCTACCAGAGCGCGTCGATCAAATAACGCGCCCTGCAGGCTTGACCCCGCAATGCCCCGGTTCGCCGGGGCATTGTTGTTTGTGGCGGCCCCTGTCCGTCCTGCCAGCCTATGCCCCCCGGTTCAGGCCCGATATAATTCCCCCCACATTTGTATCGTGGTGTAGTTATGGGTCATCGCACAGCTTTATATGACGCTCACCTGGCCGCTGGCGGCAAGATGGTGGATTTCGGCGGCTGGGACATGCCGATCAATTACGGCTCCCAGATCGAGGAACACCATGCCGTGCGCCAGAAGGCTGGCGTCTTCGATGTCTCGCACATGACGGTTGTGGAAGTGGCCGGCTCCGGTGCCCGCGACTACCTGCGCCACCTGCTGGCCAACGATGTCGACCGTGTTGCCCCTGGTCGTGCCCTTTACAGCGGCATGCTCAATGAGCGCGGTGGTGTGATCGACGACCTGATCGTTTACAAACGCGACAATGACTACCGGCTGGTGGTAAATTGCGCGACCCGCGAAACCGACCTGGCCTGGATGGAACAGCATGCCGGTGGGTTTGCGGTGGATATTCGTGAGCGTGCCGATCTGGCCATGCTGGCCATCCAGGGCCCCGAGGCCCGGGACATCACCGCCGGCCTGCTCGACGGCGCCCGCGCCGAGGCGGTACAGGCGCTCAAGGTGTTTGGCTTTGCCGAAGACGGCGAATGGATGATTGCCCGCACCGGCTACACCGGGGAAGACGGCGTAGAGATCATGCTGCCCGGTGCCGATGCGGTGGCGCTGTGGAATCAGCTGCTGGCCGCCGGTGTGGCCCCTACCGGCCTCGGTGCCCGTGACACCCTGCGGCTGGAAGCCGGCATGAACCTGTACGGCAACGACATGGACGACAGCATTACCCCCTGGGAAGCCAACATGGGCTGGACCCTGGTGCTGAATGACCGTGATTTCATCGGTCGCCAGCCGCTGCTCAACCAGCAGGAAAATGGCCACGCCGAGCTGGTGGGGCTGGTGCTGGAAGGCAAGGGTGTGCTGCGCGCCCATCAGAAAGTGTTGATGCCCAACGGTGAAGAGGGCGAGATCACCAGCGGCACTTTTTCACCGACGCTGGGCAAGTCTATCGCCCTGGCCCGGTTGCCCGCCGGTGCCACCGGCAAGGTCGATGTGGAAATCCGCAACAAGCGCCAGCCGGCCCAGGTGGTCAAGGCACCGTTCGTGCGTAACGGCCAGGCGGTTTATAAAGCAATCTAGTCGGGGCTTGTCCCGGCCACTGTAGGAGCCATGCGAGCGGCTCCTACAGTAAAAAACAGGATTATTCAGCGTGCACGCGTAAGGCGTGCTGCGTGCAAGCGACTCTTAACAGGAGACAACAATGAGCGAGATTCCCGCCGAGCTGCGGTATGCCAGCAGCCACGAATGGGCCAAAAACGACGACGGCACCGTGACTGTGGGCATTACTGCCCACGCCCAGGATGCCATGGGTGATCTGGTCTACGTGGAGCTGCCGGAAGTCGGCCAGGTCGTGGCCGCCGGTGACGAAGCTGGCGTCGTCGAATCCGTGAAAGCTGCCTCTGATATCTACGCTCCGGTGTCCGGTGAAATCGTGGCAATCAACGAAGCACTGGAAGACGAGCCGGAGCTGGTGAACAACGCGCCCTATGAAGGTGGCTGGCTATTCAAGATTGCCATGAGTGAAGAATCCGATCTGGATAACCTGCTCACCGCTGACCAGTACCAGGCGCAGATCGAAAGCGAATAACGGCATGACCGTTATTCGCAGCTGTGAGCTATCAGCCTCTAGCTGTGAGTAAAAGATTTTTCTCGTCGCTCGAAGCTGGTGGCTCATAGCTGATCCCCTGCGTTTTTTAGCGCTGCGGAGCCAAAAGCCAAACCCAACCTATCCAGGTACCCCCATGCCTTACATCCCCCATACCCCCGACGACGTGCGTGCCATGCTCGACGCCATTGGCGCCGACAGCATCGAAGCCCTGTTCGATGAAATTCCCGCGCACCTGAAAGCCGCCGGCAAGCTGGATGCGCTGCCCGAGGGCTTGAGCGAAATGGAAGTGACCCGGCTGATGAACGAGCGCGCCGCCATGGATGCCGGCGCAGTCAGCTTCATTGGCGCCGGCGCCTACCAGCATCACATTCCGGCCGCGGTATGGGAGATTGCCACCCGGGGTGAGTTCTACACCGCCTACACGCCTTATCAGGCAGAAGCCAGCCAGGGCACCCTGCAGGTGATCTACGAATTCCAGACCCTGATGACGCGCCTCACCGGCATGGAAGTGAGCAACGCCTCTGTGTACGACGGTGCCTCTGGCCTGTCGGAAGCGGTGCTGATGGCCCTGCGTGCCAACCGCAAGAGCAAGTCCCGCAAGGTACTGGTGCCCACCGCCCTGAACCCCCGTTACACCGCGGCGACCCAGGCCATCGTGGAAAACCAGGATGTGGCGCTGGACAGTGTGGCGTTTGATCCCGCCAGCGGCCAGACCCCGCTGGACGCCCTCAAGCCATTCGAGGGCCAGGACTATGCAGCACTGGTGATCAGCCAGCCCAACTTCTTTGGCTCACTGGAAGAAGTGGATGCCCTGACCGACTGGGCCCACGCCAACAACATGCTGGTGATCGGTGTGGTCAACCCGACCTCGCTGGCGCTGCTGACACCGCCGGGCGAGTGGGGCGCAGAGGGTGCCGACATTGTGGTGGGCGAAGGTCAGCCGCTGGGCGTTCCGCTGTCCTCCGGTGGCCCGTACTTTGGTTTCATGTGCTGCAAACAGAAATACGTGCGTCAGATGCCGGGGCGCATCATCGGCCGCACCGTGGACATGGAAGGCAAGCAGGGCTTTGCCCTGACCCTGCAGGCCCGCGAACAGCACATCCGCCGTTCCAAAGCCACCAGTAACATCTGTACCAACCAGGGCCTGGCCATGACCGCGTCCACCATCTACTGCTCCCTGCTGGGGCCGGATGGTCTCACCAATGTGGCGGCACACTGTCATGCCAACACCCAGTCGCTGGCTGACAAGCTCACCGCCATTGCCGGTGTCGAGCGGGCCTTTAGCGCGCCCACCTTCCACGAGGTGGTGCTGACCCTGCCGAAACCGGCCGCCGAGGTGCTGGCGGCCCTGGCCGGGAAAGACGTGTTGGGCGGTGTCAGCCTGGCCACCGACTATGACATGCCCAATGCGATCCTGATTAACGCCACCGAAGTCCACAGCGAAAGCGATCTGGATTTGTTTGCGGTCGCCCTGAAAGAGGTTCTGGCAGCATGAGCGAGACCCAACTGATTTTCCAACTGTCCCAGCCCGGCCGCAGTGCCGTCTCCCAGGCGCCGAAAGCGCTGGCAGACGACAAACTCAGCGCCATTCCTGCGCACCTGCGCCGCAAACAGAAGCCGGCCCTGCCGGAAGTGTCGGAAATGCAGGTGGTGCGGCATTACACCAACCTGTCCAGCAAGAACTTCGCCATCGACAAGCAGTTCTACCCGCTGGGCTCCTGCACCATGAAGTACAACCCCCGTGGTGCCAACCGTGCCGCCATGCTGCCGGGCTTTTTGAACCGCCACCCCCTGGCCCCGGAGACCCACAGCCAGGGTTTCCTCAGTTGCATGTTCGAGCTGCAGAACTTCCTCAAGGAAGTCACTGGCATGAAAGGCGTATCGTTGGCCCCCATGGCGGGCGCCCAGGGCGAGTTCGCCGGGGTCGCCATGATCCGTGCCTACCACGAAGCCCGTGGTGATGAAGGCCGTACCGAGATCCTCATCCCGGAAGCCGCCCACGGCACCAACCCGGCCACCGCCGTCATGTGTGGCTACAAGGTCCGTGAAGTGCCGGTGGGTAAAGATGGTGACGTGGATCTGGAAGCCCTGAAAGCCGCCTGTGGCCCCCAGACCGCCGGCCTGATGATGACCAACCCCAGCACCTGCGGCGTGTTCGAACGGCAGATCGAAGCCATCGCCAAAACCGTCCACGAAGCGGGTGGCCTGCTTTACTACGATGGCGCCAACCTCAACGCCATTCTCGGCAAGGTACGCCCCGGTGACATGGGCTTCGATGTCATCCACATGAACCTGCACAAGACCTTTGCCACCCCGCACGGCGGCGGCGGCCCCGGTGCTGGCCCGGTGGGTGTGTCCGAGCGGTTGTTGCCCTACCTGCCCACCCCCATGGCGGGCCAGCGCGACGACGGCAGCTTCCACTGGATCGACACCGACACCCTGGAGACCAGCATCGGTCACCTGAGTGCCTTCATGGGTAATGCCGGTGTACTGTTGCGTGCCTATTACTACGCCCGCTCGCTGGGCCGTGAAGGCATGATCCGCGTGGGCGAGTTCTCCACCCTGGCAGCCAACTACCTGCTCAAGCGACTGGAAGCCGTCGGCTGCACCGCCGCCTACCCCGATCGCCGCGCCAGCCACGAGTTCATTCTCACCTTCGCCAAAGAAGCGAAAGAGCTGGGGGTTACCGCCATGGATATCGCCAAGCGCCTGCTGGACTACAACCAGCACGCACCGACCACCTACTTCCCGCTGCTGGTGCCGGAGTGCTTCCTCATCGAGCCCACCGAAACCGAAAGCAAGGAAGCCCTGGACGAGTTCGTCGATGCCATGGCCGCCATTCTGGAAGAAGCGCGCACCCAGCCCGACATGGTCAAGGAAGCGCCCTTCACCCAGCCGGTACGCCGCCTCGATGACGTGAAGGCAGCCCGCGAGCTGGATCTCGCCTGGAGCGAGTAAGCAGCGCTGACCCCGTAGGAGCCATGCTCGCATGGCGATCAAAACCCGGCGCAAGCCGGGTTTTTTAATGGGAGAGGATCAGTCGGACGTCTGACGTCGGAGGACGGACGCTAAAGACAAAACAGGGCGCGAGTTTTACTGTGCGGGTGTTGTTCATGGGCGGGTTGCGGCTTAAGACTCTCGACGTCCGACCCATACCCTGCCTACCCCCGATCCAGCGGGCTGATCACCCCCAGTCCACCCCGATTCATCACATGCAGATAGCGCTCGGTGGTGGAAACATCGCTGTGGCCCAGCAGCTCCTGTACCGTGCGGATGTCGTAGCCCTTCTCCAGCAAATGGGTGGCAAAAGAGTGGCGAAACGTATGAGGACCACAGAGCTTGGTGATGCCAGCTTCAGAGGCCGCCTGTTTGACATGCTTGCGGACAGTATCCTGATGATAATGATGACGCCGGACGATTCCGGTCTGCGGGTCTGTCGCAGGTTCTTTAGAAGGGAAAATAAATTGCCAGATACGTTGTGAGCCTGCTCCAGGATATTTCCTGCTCAGCGCATGTGGCATCCACGCGGGGCCAATGCCATTTTTCTGATCCATCTCATACAGGTTTGTTGTCACAGAGATTTGCTGGCGCAATCGTGCTTCACAAGACTTTGGCAGCAGTGTTCTCCTGTCCCTGTCACCTTTGCCTTGATGCACCGTAATAATCATCCGATCAAAATCCAGATCCTTGATGCGAATGCGAAGCGCCTCGGACACGCGTAGCCCAGCGCCATAAAGGAGTTCACATATCAACTGGGAAGGCTCAGGGAGCAGTGCGATAACTGCTTGGGCCTCTTGCTCGGAAAACACGGCAGGGATCCGGGGTTTACGCTTCGATTGGCGAAAATTCAGTTCGCCATAGTCTTGCTGTAAAAATCGACGATAGAAACAATTCAGCGCATTAAGGGCAATTTTCTGAGTGGATGGGCTGCAATATCGCTGTACAGCCAGGTGTGAAAGAAATGCCTCAATCTCCCTGGCACTCATCGTCGAAGGATGACGCATCTTGTGATATCGAATGTACTTGATCACCCAGTGGACATAGGTTTGCTCTGTTCGATAACTGTACTGGTTTTTCCTTAGCCAGAACCGGAACTGATCCATCAGCTTTACCGGCTTTTCGGGCAGGGCGCGAGGGATGTCATCCATGACAACTCCATACTGTTCAAAATGACAGTATTGCAGTTGGCGAAGCCCTTTTTCAACGGAAGCAGTGCTCATTCCTGAAGCATGGTGCTTACCTGTTACCTATCTTGTTGATACGCATAAGAAAAGGATGCTGCCAATAAGTGACCCAGAGTCAGGAGCTATAAGGAACGTTCCTTATAACTCCGTGTAGGAGATTGGCTATAGCATCTCAACCCATTGTTATGGCAGGCTTTTTATCGGGGAGTATGTACGAGGGTTCCAGAGTTATATAGAACCGAGTTATACGGAACGTTCTAATTAATACGCTGTTAGAAGCCCAGCCAAGTAAGGAGAGATTAATTGAAATCATTGTTTAACTGGATAATAAAAAATGCATGGAATATTTTTGGCGTTATTGGGGTGGCCGGTACATTCTATTTTTCCCTTATGCATGTCCCAGACTACGTGAAAGAAATAACGACTGGTAAAGTTAATGTAATTCACGAGAGCTTAATGGATGATGTCCAAGAGCTACTCTTTTATGAAAAGTCTGTGTCTATTGAAGATATTAATTCATTCATAAAAGGAAAAGAGCTTAAGCAGGGTGTGTCTTACCCATACACTCCTGACGAATTGCTAGTCCAAATCCAAGAACGGTTTATGGGCAATAAGTTCATACCTCTAGAGAAAAGAGAATCCCTTTTAGCTGCTATAAAAGCTGTTCGTGCTACATACTCACCGCCAGAGACAGCTGAACCAAAATCTTTCAGCTGGGAACCATTGGCGTCATGGCTATTCTCTGGCCTTGGTGTTTTGATTGCAGCTATTGGTGCGGCCAGTATCACTAGAAAGCTAAAAATCGACAAAGAAACCGAAGTTGACATTGTTTCAGGTGACGTTGTTATTAATAGCCATAATTCAAGCATGATGGCTTCCGTGATGGAATTTGAAAAAATGGTAGGTGAGGTTTTACAGGAGCTTGGCGCACTAAATGGTGCCCCTTCTGGAGCTCAAGATCATGGTTATGACTTCGAGGCGAAAGGGGCAGAAGGAGACTTTATTGTTGAGGTAAAACGATACCAAAAACTTTTGGGTTTAGGTACTGCTCGCGAATTCATGTACAAAGTTAATAAATCTGGCAAAGGCGGTATTTTGGTTGTCAGCTCTGGAGTAACCCAGAGGACCAAACAACTGATTAATGAACATAACGATATATCCGATAACCAGAAGGTGCATTTGGTAATTGGTAGCAGCAAATCGGAAGTGAAAGAGAAATTGCAGAAAATATTAGCCACAAAGGCTTCTAACAAGTCAAAGCACTCGGACGCAGCATAGCTGCGCCGGTGTTTGAGGCGTTATGCATTTATAGTTCGGAGCTAGAAGTTGCCATATCAAACGGACGAACGACTAAAAAGTTACTTGGATACTAACCAGCTGCACAGAGAGCAGTTGTGCAGGGCTATTTTGGCTGTAGACAAAAGATTCTCTGATGTCCGGCCAAGGCATCCACGAGGTGGCCCCGATGGTGGCAGGGATATAGAGGCGTTATTCCGGGATGAATCGCTAGCTTATGGGGCTGTAGGCTTTGTCAATCAGGCAAATGATTCGAAAGAGCAGAAAAAAACTATTAATGAAAAATTTGCTAGCGATCTAGATAGTGCTATTGGCGCAAACAAGAAGCCAAGCGTATTTGTATTCTTTACCAATATAAACCTTACGATAGGGGAAAAAGATACTCTTGTTGAGAGCGCGAAAAAACAAGGTATTACACACTGCGAAATTTTAGATCGCGAAAGGCTAAGAATAACTTTGGACAGCCCGGACGGATTTTCACTAAGATTCCAATATTTGAATATAACGCTATCTGAAGAAGAGCAAGCAAGCTTCTTCGCCCGATGGGGCGATGATATACAGTCAGTTATCTCTACCGGATTTCAGCGAATAGAGGGAACTTTGAATAGGTTACTATTCCTCCAAGAATCAACTGATCCGCTGAACCATTTAACTTTTTCATTTGAACTCAAAGAAAAATATTCTGCGGATGATATAGGGCATTTCAGGCTATTTTGTTCTATGCATCTGAAGGAGCCCAAGCAAAAGATACTTGGGATAATTTTTGGTAGCTCTGATAAGTCAAACCGAATGCGAAACGACACGGGTTGTGATTTTACAGAACAGCTATCTGGCATTAAATACGGCATAGCCGGAGGGCAATGGGAAAGTTACCTCGACATCGAGAGCGACTCAGAAACGGAAATAGATGATGAAGAAGATGAGCGTTACAAACAAGTAGGAAGTTCATCATCAATAGGGCGGAGTGAAGTTGAGTTTCTCCCAATATCTTACAGTAAAAATAGTTTTATACGGTATTTCCCAACTATATGCCTTAAAGATCTTGATGACGCAATGTTTCTGCCTATAGCAAATAAATCGCTAGCAGAAAAGGTGAAAGCTATTCATATATATTCGAACGGCTACAAAATTCAAGAGATAGGTTCAGAGGATTTTAAAGTTGACGTGGAAGCGTTTCAGCCTGCTATTCCTGTTGAGTTTACGTCACAAGAGTTAGAAGATCCTTGGGTCAGAATTCGACCAAGCGAAATGTCGTCGGCATTTCATATTAGATTTTTTGAGAAAACACCAAAGAGGATGTTTGTGCCGGACCAAGTCCAGAACAGCTTAGAAGGTCGTGGTAAAAATGCATAACAAAGTGCTGCTGTCGGACAAATTTTACGCTGCGCTCCAAATTTGCCGCAGAGCGCGGCGTTATACATCAGGAAGGAATCAGGCATCGTGAAAGTAGATAGAATTGATCATTTGGTTCTTACAGTAAAAGATATAAATGAAACGATTCAATTTTATTCATCTGTCATGGGCATGGAGAAAGTCGAATTTGGAGAAGGGCGAATAGCGTTAAGCTTTGGCCAACAAAAGATAAATCTCCATCAATTAGGCAAAGAGTTTGAGCCTAAGGCACAAAATGTTAAATCCGGTTCAGCTGATTTATGTTTCATAATTGACCTGCCGGTAGAGCACGCACTACATGATTTGGAATCAAAGGGCATCAAAGTCATCGACGGCCCAGTTCAACGTACCGGGGCTTTAGGTAAAATTAAATCGGTATATTTCAGGGATCCTGATGGTAATTTGATTGAGGTCTCCAACTATGAAAACGTATAACACAGTGAAGCAACGGCCCTAGTCGTCCCCCGCTTTAGTGGATACTTTCTGCTGGCACGCGAAGGTGACAAATGCCCTGTAAGGCAGTCCAGTAAATCCAGCCCCCCTTCCTGAACCGATAAACGCGTGTCTCACCCTGATCTTCAACGGCATAATCGCTAGCATCCCGTCTGCATACACACTGCAGGAACGCTCGCCGGCCCATTCGTTCCTTTGCCCTGTCATTGAGTCCCTTCCCGCATTCCCCTACATTCATTCCTGGCTGTCTTGAGGGAGGCAGCATGTGATGGCTGTCGATTTTGTGGGGGATGGCCATCTCAGTCGTTACTGTTTCTTGAGGCTGCTGGGGCATATTCAATGACTTCATTCCTGTTTAGGGGTTGGACCAGGGCGGGTGTCCGTGGGGTGGTGTTTGCCGGGATATTGTCGGCGTCGCTCTCCGTGGCGGCCTCACCCTTGCTGGATGCGCTGGCGATGGCGGATCACGATGCCATGGCCGAGCAGCTCAAAGCGGACCCTGGTCTGGCGTCGATGCCGGACGGGATCGGTGATTCCCCATTGTTGTTGGCAGTGCGCGCGGGGGATCTGGCTGCGGTGAAGCTGCTGGTGGACGCGGGGGCGCCAGTGACCCAGAGCTCTGCCAGTGGCGAGACGCCATTGCAGGTCAGCATGCTTTCAGGGCGGGGTGAGGTGACCCAGTGGTTGCTTCGTCATGGGGCGGAGCCGGATCAGTTTAACGGGGGGGGGCAGTCAGCACTGCACTGGTGTGCCCAGGCCGGTGAGGTGGCGCTGTGCGAGCGATTCCTGAAGGACGGCCTGTCACCTTTGCAGCGGGATGCCACCGGGCTGACACCAATGGATTTGGCGATTGGCTGGGGCCGGTTCGACGCACTGGGCGTTTTGCTTGCTGCTACCCCGACACCGCCCTCCCGGGATGTTGTGACACTGGACTTTGATGATGATCGCGTCCGCTACTGGAGTGCCCTCTATTGGTCGGGTGACGAGGCGGCTTTGCTGGCCAGCCTGGGCCAGGATTTGCAGTCCTCCTATCCCCATCCTCTCGCGCCCTATATCTGGAGTGCGGTGCACCGCCGCCAGGACACCCTGGAAGCGGCGTTGACACAGGCGTCGCCGGCCCTGAAGCAGGCTCTGGGGATAACGCCACAGGTGCTGATGGCGGTGGATGCCGCCCCCCGTGAAGCCTGGAAGGCGTTCCCGGCGACTGCGGCCTATCGGCTCGGTGAGGTGTATGCCCTGGTGGAGTTGGCCGATTCGGCCCGGGATCTGGGTGAGTTCGGGGTCTTTTACGACTACCTGGAAGCCGCGGTTACGCTGGCGCCCAATCACTGGCAGCTGGCCTGGATGTTCGACAACATGACGGCACTGGATCTGCCAGGGATGCGAGAGCGGGCGGCGGCATTTGCGCAAGCCGAGGCGGTGCGTGGCGGGTTTACGGGGGGCTATCTCCAGGCGGTGGTGCCGCAGCACAGTTGGAAGAACAGTGATCAGCTGGCCCATGTGGACCGCTACCTTGAGCGCTGGCCCCACGATGGTCGGGCCTTGGTCGCCCGCTCATTGACGCTCAAGGGAAATGGCTATTACCGCGAGGCGGTCGAGAGCCACATGGCGGGGCTGGCGCGCTTTCCGTTCTATGCGGGACGCAGTGATGCCATGGAGCTGTTGATTAAAACCGGTCAGCACGACCGGGCCCGGCGCGTGGCGGAAGGCCTGGCGCGCTGGTATGGAAACGAGGGCGTGCCGGCCCGCGCGGCGCGTTATTACGCGGCAGGACTGCTGGATGACGGTGACAAGGGTGCTGCACGGGGCGCCTTGTCGGAGGCGTTGGCTCGTTACCCGGACGAGGGCCGGCTGTGGATGGAGCAGGCGCGTCTGGCGTTGGCAGAGCAGCGACCGGATGAGGCGCTGGCGGCAGCCGCGACCGGTTTCCCCTTGATCGAGAGTCCTTCGTCCGGGCAACTGGCAGACTGGTTGCAGGCGTACCGCGACAGTGGTGATCCGCGCGGTGGCGTTAGCGTGTTTGAGCGTTACCGCGAACGGGTTGGTATGCCGTCTGCCAGCCTGCTCAATAGTGTGCTGGAAGATCTGGCGACGCTGCAGGATACCCAGAGGTACCAGGCGTTACTGCGCGAGGCCCGTTCCTATTACCCCCATGACCGTGAGCTGTTATTGCGTCAGGCGCGGCAGGACGTGGCCGAGGGTCGCCAGGCCTCGGCGCTGGCGTTGCTGGAAGACGGCTTGGCCCGTCATGGCCATTCCCTCGACTATCTGAGCCAGACCTATGACGTCCTGTTGGCTGTACGGGGGGAGGCGTCGGCACGACGTTTTGTGGTTCAGCGGCAGGAGCGCATGCCTTGGGAAAAGGCGTCATGGCAATTGGCAAAGCAGCACGGTGCTGGCGAGGAGCCGGCTCTATGGGAAGCGGCGATTGTCGCTGCGCCGACGGAGACGTTTGGTTGTGAGGCGCTGATTGATTATTACGTGTCTGCCAAGGCGTGGCGCCAGGCCCACGATTGGGCGCAACAGTGCCATGAGCGTTTCGTGTCCACGGGGCGGTTGAGTGCCCGCCAGTCCATGTTGCTGTACGACGCCTGGGTCTATGAAAACCAGACCCGGCAGGAGCGGGTGGATAGCGAGACTTTGCGTGAGGCGCAAACGGCGTTTGATGAATTTGCCCGCGGGCATGGCCATTACATGGATTACCTGCGTTACCGGGAAGCCTTTTGCCTGGCGCGGGGGGACAAGTCCTGTGCGGCACAGTCCTTGGCGCAGCGCAGTGCTTTTCAGCAGGACAGCACCAGCCATTTTCATGATCTGGTGGCGCGTTATGCCAATGAACTGGGAGCCGACAAGACCTTTGGCTACGGTGCCCGGATGCTGGCGCGATCGCCCTACGACAGCAGCAAGGTGGCGTCGTTTCTGCACAAGCATTTGTTGTGGGGGGGCAGTTCGATTGTGGCACTCAAGGCCATCAATGATGCCGAAACCCGCGGTGTGAGCGTGGACAAGAAATGGCAGCGTCGGGCGCTGGGGAATCTGGGGGATTCCCTGTCCAGTTTCGAGCGTTACACCGTGGCGGGCATGCGCCCCTCGGCGTCACTGCGCTATATCCGCTGGTTCGATGAGGCCCGCCGCGATGCCCTGAGCGCTGATGGTACTCGAGTGTTTTATCAGCTCGACAGCGAGATCCCCGGGGTGGAGATTCTGCTGCCCAGTGGCGAGCAGGTTGTGCGTCAGGACCACCCGGTGTTTGGCAAGCCGTTGTACTTTGCCCGGGGCGCCACGTTCATGCGCCTGGGGTATACCGAGACCGGGCAGCTGACCCGCATTGAAGATTCCAGCGGCCAATCCATGACGTTGCTGTACGACAAGGATGACCAGATCCGCACGCTGATCAGCCCGGAGGGCACGCTGCACTTTACCTACAATGCGTTGGGCAAGCCTGTGCGTATCGTCGAGCAGGATGTGGGCGTGTTGGAGGTAGCGTACGACGAGCAGGGCGAGATTCTGTCGGTGAACTCTGAGCAGGGTCAGCAGATGGCGTTGCGTATCACCCGTTCGTTCCAGTCGCTGCTGGGCATGGTCAATCAGGTCAAGCGGATTCACGATGTGAAACGGTTGCCGCGTCTGAGCGTGAACGACCCACAGGTGGATGCCCTGCGGGTGGAGTACGAGGACACCGAATACCACAGTGCGGAGGAGCAGAAGGCAGCGCTGGCGCTGGCAAAGTATTTGATCGGCCAGGTAGGGGACGACCCTGACTATGTCGGAGAGTCCGAGCGTTTGTTGTATGGCGTTGTGGCGACCGCGCAGGTCCACTCCCGTGAAAAGGCATTCCGTCATCGGGGTGCCCAGGCGGTGACGCTGTTGCATCAACTGTATCAGGAGGTGCGTCCGCGCGGGCTGCCGCAGGAGACCTTCAGTGAGTGGTCGGAGGCCTGGAACTGGTTACGCAGTGCGGAACTGGAGGCGTCGTCGTCCACGTTGCGCAAAGCCCTGGCTGCAGTCAATCAGGCTCCACTGGCGTTGCTTCGGGATGCCCACCGGTTACAGCGTTCCGATTTCAGCAATACCGCTTACTGGAAACGGTACGGCGATCATGAGCTGTTTGGCAAGGCGTTGGCAGGGACAGAAAAACATCAGGTCGTGATGCGTGCCAACGGAGATGTGGTGGTGGCCACCAGCCAGGGATTGTCGGTGCTGCGCGAAGGCTACTGGCACTGGTACGGGTTTGATTTTCGCCAGCAGCGGCTGTCGGCGACTGCAGTGCTATCGGAGCAGGATGCGCGCGCCAACATTCTGGCCGTGACAGAAACCGAGGATGGCATTCTCTGGCTGGGAACGGCCAAGGGCTTGCTGGCGATTCCCGGAGACTACGACGGTGACCTGAAACGCTGGAGTGTGGCCGAAGGTTTGCCGTCGCCACGGGTCATATCGCTCACGTCACGCGGTAGCCGTGTATGGGCGGGGACCGGTGCCGGGCTGGTGGTGCTGGAGTATGCGCAAGCGAACCCGCAGGCCGTTACGGCGGCAGGTACTCATCCCATTGATCAGCTCTACCGCTTGCCTGGCCGACCCGATGCCTTGCTCTACCGCGCCAACCATCAGGTGTGGTTGTTGTCTGGTGACGCTCCCGTGAGTCTGGGGCGGGGGCAGGACATGACCTTCGACATGGGGCGCATGCGGGTTTACCGGCTGGAGGGCAATCAGGTCTTTGGCCAATCCCTGACGGATGAAAACGGGCGCTGGGAGTGGCTGAAGCAGGATGCTGAGCTGGTCGCCACGGACAGTGACTTGCTGCTGTCAAAACAGGTTTATGGGCTGTCGATGTGGGACCTGGGTAGTGGCGAGGAAGCGTTGGTGGTGAGTACCGACCGGGCCATGAATGTCTTGCAGGGCCACTATTTTGAGGCGCTGGCGCTGCCGTTTGCCGAGCAACGCGGGGGCATGGCTGTCGGGCCGCGGCACTCTTTCAGTGATTCGCGTGGCGTGGTGGTGCTGAGCGACGAGGGTGTGTACACCCGGCTTGGCGAGGGCGCGCAGCAGCTGCAGCAAGCGCCGGTGTACGACCTGTTGGTGAGTCAGACGCTTAACAGTCTTTATGTGGCCATGGGGGACCACATTTTGTTGCTGGGCAATGATCAGCCACTGGAGTCAGCCCAGTATTTTTCTTCGGCCAATGCCCGTGTGCTGGCAGAGGATCAACACGGCAATCTCCTCACCCATGACGGCTACACGGTTCTGCGTTTTCCTGCTGGCAGCGATCAGCCCCAGGAGTTGTTCTCCGCGCGGCCTGCGGTCGAAGAAAAGGGCTGGCAAGGTGGCGTGGTCGACATGCTGGTGGACCGCGAAGGCACCTTGTGGGTGGTGTCCGGTTCGTCCCTGTTCCGTTACCGCCAAGAGACTCTCACCGAGTTCAACTATCTGCTCGACAGCGAACGTTTCCCGTCACGTAGCCCGATGCTGGCGGGGGTGCATGAAACCCTGGCGGGCGAGATCGAAGTGGTGGCATCCGATGAGGGGCATCTGACCCATCAGGGGGTATCGTTGTCTGGCGGGTTGCTGCGCTGGACTGGCAGCGGTTTCGAGCATGTGGGCAAGCCGCCACACTGGTTTGTCACAGGCTACACACCGGTGGATGACAGAACGGCGGTGATTGGCACCAACACTACCTTCGCCCGTGAACTGACGGGGGGCGCACGGCAGTCGTTTGCCGAGCTCAACGATCCCAGTTACCAGGCACTGGCGGACAAGACCCCACTGCTGTGGCTGGGGGGCGAGGGGGCGCGTTTCCAGGGGAGCAATAGCTGGTTGTTCCCGTCGGCGGGCGGGGTGCTGTTGTATCACGGCGGCACCTGGCTGTACCCGGATCGTCTGAATCAGTTATTGCCGGAGGACGCCGCACTGGGCCAATACGGTGGGCGCACTGTGCATGCGGTAGCGGTGGCCGGCAATGGTCGGGTTTATGTGGGCACCGACCTGGGGCTGCTGCTGTATGACTCTCAAGGAGTGGCGTCGTTACTCAATGACAACCATTTCGGTCAGCTTGCTTTCCGTGAAGAGGACACCCAACAGCAACAGGCGCTCAGTGATATTTTCCTGCCTGCCATATCGGGTGACAGTGACGCCGGGAAAATGCTGGCTCGCTACCGGCAGATGGAAGCGCAGATACGCGAGCTGGAAACCCGGGTGGCGCAGCCGGTGCCCGAGGCGGATGCTGCAACCTTGAGTGGGGCGGCGGCGTCCGGCAGTGCAGTAAAGGGCGTGTCGGATTCGCCCCGTGCTGAGCGTCTGCGGCAGCAACTGAAGAGCAAGAACCGGTTGCGGGAAACGTTGCTGGCACGCATGGAAGCAGAGCATGCGGGGTTGTACCAGATGCTCAAGCTGGACCCCCGTGAAGTGGCCGCCTTGCACCAGCGTCTGAGTGAGGATCAGGCGCTGGTGCAGTATCTGCCGACGCCGGAAAAGTTGCTGATCCAGCTGGTAACCCGTGAGGGCGCGCAAATTCGTGAAGTGCAGGTTAGCCGTGCGGATCTGGAGGCCGCCAGTGCGCTGGTGGTAAAAGGCATGCGGTACCGGGCGGCCCATCTGACGGGCAATGACCGCGGGTTGTCGGCTTCCGGGGAGCGTGCGGCAGGGCCTGATGACGATGCGCAGGATGCCAGTCTGGCCTGGTTGTATGACAAGTTACTGCGGCCGGTGGAGCGTGAGCTGGAAGGCAAACAGCAGGTACTGGTCACACCGGTAGGGGCATTGACGTATTTGCCGTTCCCGGCGCTGTTACGCAAGAAAGAGGGCGATGTGCGCGAGTATGCCGCCGAGCGTTTTAACATCGGTGTCATTCCGTCCATGTATCACCTCAGCCTGGTGCTGCAGCAGAACGAATCCTTCAGTGACGGTTTGACCATGGTGGCCGATCCGGATGGCAGCTTGCCTGGGGCCCGGCAGGAAGTGAGCCGGATTGCCCGGGGAGCACTGGTGGCTCCCACCGTGCTTGAGGGCGCTTCTGCCACCTATGCGAATCTGGCGGGTGCGGTGCAGGATGCCCGGGTGGTGCATCTGGCGACCCATGGTAATCTTGATCCGGCGGTGCCGGCAGACAGCTACCTGTTATTGGCCAATAACTACCGCCTCAACGTGATTGATATCGCCGGTCTGACCCTGGATCAGACCGATCTGGTCGTGTTGTCGGCCTGTGAAACCGGTATCGGCAAACCGGGTCTGGAGTATGCGACGTTGGCGCGGGCGTTTGCGCTGGCCAGCGTGCCTACCGTGATCGCGTCCTACTGGAAAGTGGATGACGGGGCGACGGCCCGGTTGATGGAGCAATTTTATGGCAACCTGAGGGAATATCCCGGGGAAGGGTATCTGGTTGCCATGGCCCAGGCTCAACGGGCCCTGATTGAGGAAGGGGGACGGTATTCCGAGCCGGCAGCGTGGGCTGCGTTTACGTTGTTCGGGAAACCGTAAAAAAACAATCTTCATTGCTGTCGAAAAGCGGCTCGCTGGCCATCCCAATTCAACAGCAATGGACAGTATGGGTGCAGGAACAATGACGCTATCGGGAACCGGGAAGTGGCTGTGCGGCGCGATGTTGGCGGGTGGCATGCTGGTGTCACCGGTACAGGCTGCCAGGCATGCCTTGCTGGTAGGGGTGGCGGATTACCCAAATCTGCCGGCCTCGCTGCAGTTGGATGGCCCTGCCCATGATGCTGAAATCGTGCAAGCCATGCTGCGCCAGCGCGGATTCAAGCAGGACAATATCGAGCAGCTGATTACTGCAGAAGGCAAGACCCTGCCTACCCGGGAAAATATTCTGGCGGCGCTGGAGCGATTGGCGGCATCTGCCAGCGAAGATGATTTCTATTACCTGCATTTCGCCGGTCATGGTAGCCGCCAGCCGGCGAAGGCCACGGACAATACCGAGCCCGACGGGCTGGATGAAATCTTTTTGCCCACCGATGCTGCGGAATGGGACAGCTATATCGGTTCGGTAAAGAACGCGATTCTGGATGATGAAATCGCCCACTATGTTGACCGTATTCGTGATCGCGGGGCCGATGTGTGGCTGGTGTTTGACAGTTGTCATTCCGGCACCATGACCCGGGGGGCAACGGCCATGCCGGAGGTAAAGTACCGCCGTGTGGACAGTGCGGTCCTGGGGATTCCCGACGCACCATTAATTCACCGTCCCTCCCCCATGGTGTCCGAGACCCGGGCGCGGGGTTTCCTGGGAGAGGTGTTCAGCGGTACGCCGGAAGATGAACCGCCGCGCAAGCGGGGTGAGCTGATTGCCTTCTCTGCGGCGCAGAGTGCAGAGACCACACCGGAAATGAAACTGCCTCGCGGGGCGCCGGACCGCCGTTTTCATGGCCTTTTCACCTACACCTTGATGGAAGTGCTTGGGGCCAACCCGCAGCTGAGCTATCAGCAGCTGGCCCAGCAGGTACTGTCCCGCTACCAGAGCTTGCCGTGGCAGGCGACCCAGCCGTTATTCAGTGCCAGCGACATGAGCCGTCCGGTATTCAATGACGATGCCCCGGCAGAGCCGTCCTACTTTGCGACTTTCAAGAACGGCAAGCTGGATATTCAGGCGGGCTCCCTGTCGCTGCTGGGCACGGGGGCCACGGTGACGATCTACGATTCGCCGGTAGGCAAGGCAAAGAACGCGCTCGGCACAGTGAGGCTGGATGGTGCTACCCCGGTGCGTAGCTGGGCCATGCCGGAGGAAGAACAAAGCAAGGACTGGCCGGCAACGTTGTACGTACGACTGGACAAGCCGGTGCTGACGACCGAGGTCAACGTGGCCCTGTTGCCATCCGCCTCCATGAGCAACAAGGACGAGAAGCGCCTGCAGAAGGCGTTGGCAGAAATCGAGAAGTCTGGCATCGGGATCAAGGTGTCGGCACTGGATGCCGCCGACATTCTGGTCAGCGAGTTTGATGAGCAGCTGTGGTTCCTGCAGGCAGATCAGAGCCTGCCCTGCGAAGAGCAGCGGCTGGCAGAAGCGGCGCGCAAGGTTTGTGCCGAAACCCGTCTGCCGCAACGCCTGCTCAACCTGGCATTGCCGGACAGCAAGGATCGCCAGCTGGCGGTCCTGCAAGGCGGCCTGAGCAAGATCGCGAACGTCACCCGCTTGATGTCCAGCGTGCAGCACCTGCCCGGTGCCCAGCAGCAGCTCAAGGTGAGTTTCCGCATTGAACATGACGGTGAGCAGAGCGAGTTTCCGGTGAATGGCCAGCCGGTGCTGACCGAGGGTGACCGCATCCTGTTCAGCGTAACCAACGAAGGGCGTCAGCCCCAGGATGTGAGCATCCTGTTCGTGGACAGTCAGTACGGTATCACCCAGCTGTACCCGGAAAGTGGTCAGCCTAACCGTTTGGACGGCGGTGAGTCGCTGAACTTTGAGTGGGATGTGAATGTGGAAACCGTGGGTATGGAGCACCTGTTGGTAAGCAGTCAGCCTGGTGATGGAGTGAATAGTAATCTGGGCTATCTGCAACAGGCACCGCTGAATGTCTCTACCCGTGGGCTCGGTAGCAGCAAGCCGCCGCAGTCATCAGGATTGAATCTTTTTACCTGGCAGGTCAGCCACTAGGCTGAGTGCCACTCCCGGCGAAGAACGATTTTTAACTTGAAAGGAAGGAACGACCATGAAAATTTTCTCAAACATCATGCTGGCTTTGGTGATTGCGTTTTCTGCGATGTCAGTTGCCCATGCAGAGGAAGAAACCCCCTCTTCTCTGCGTGCAGAGGCTGCCAAACTGTATACCCAGGCCGATGAGCTGACGGAGAAAGCCTTGAAATTGGAGGCAGAGCAAGCCAGTGAAGTGAAAAGCCGTGGCAATGAAGTCAAGCTGCGTGGCTATGGGGCACACCAGTGCGTGATGGATTGCATCCCGCATGGCAGCCTGTATTCCTGCCGCAGAGCCTGTGGCGCTTATTAAGTTCCACACAGGATACGGGTGTCAGCCAGCCTGATACCCTCACGAAAAGGCCGCTATCGATAGCGGCCTTTTTTGTTTGATTCGGGCAAGGTGATGGGGAAGGCATCAGAGAGGGAACGTTTGGCACGCATAAGCAACGCGGTTTTCATCACAAAGAACACGGCGTGAGAACCTTCTTTCCTGAGAGGGTAATGGGTGCGCAGAGGGAGTGGTGGCTTGACCGCAAATTACGCTCTAACGATCACTCCCTCTGGTGTTGTCGTGTGCTTGGGCAACAACGGCGATGCTAGCGTATCAGACGTTGTTGAAGCTCATTGCGTTTGGCGCTGACGTCATCGCAACGGATCGTTTCTGGCAGAGGCGTGAAGCCGTCAATGTCCGCGGGACGGGTGAGCCGTTCCAGTTTTTCGGGCGTGGTGTGGCAGAGGGCATCACTGAGCAGTAGCCAACGGCCCCACTCATGACGGGCGGTGAGCTGTTCGCCAAACTGTTGGCGGTAGCGTTCGCTGGCCTGCGCAAGTTGAGCCTTGCCGATGCCAGCAAAGCTGCTCAGCAGCCCCTGAGACTGTTGGCCTTGGTGTATGCCGGCGAGGATCTCGTTGATGTCATCGTCTTGTGCAACGGGCAGGTCGCGCATGTTGGGTTGTTCATCCAGATACCTGCTCAGCTCGGGAGAAAATTGCTGATAGGCCCGATCCAGTGTCAGCGGATCCATACCGGGTTTCAGTGCCAGCCAGCCGGCAAAGAGCGCGGCTGCCGCCGCAGTGAGGCCGCCGGCCGGTTGCCACCAGCGCCGGGGTTTGCGTGGGACACTCGACAGGTTGAGCACATTATTGTGCTCGACCCACAGGTCCTGATCGTTCAGTAAACGCTGCCAGCGCTGGTATAGCGCCGGGTCGTGGGCAAGGTGACTGATGACCTCGGCACGGCGCTGCGGGTCCAGAAAATTGTCCAGTAAGGCCGCCAGGTCCTCATCATCCGGTGTCGAGCCCTGAAGAGCGGGGCGCTTTGATAACGCCAGAGCAATACGGCTCAGATACTCCTCCTGCCGTTTGCTGGATAGGTTTTCTGTCATAGTCGCTTACCCCTGACTACTGAGATGGACAGTTGCCCGGGATGAACGCTGAAACCGGACATCATTGCCAGTCCTCCGGCAGCAAGTGGTGCGCCTGGAGCACTTCCCGTATATGGGCCACTGCCCGTTGCGCCAGTCGCGCAGGTTGATGAGCTGGCAGGTTAAGCGTGCGGGCGATCGCGCTGAACTTGATGCCATCCACATGGGCCATACGCAGTATCAGGCGTTGTTCATCGGTAAGGCGCAGCGCCGCACGTACTGTGTCCAGCGTCTCTGAGCTTTGCCATTGGCTGGCCGGCCGGGGAGGGTCTTCATCGAGAATCAGTTGATGCAGCAATAGCAACAAGGGTTCGAGTGTGTCAGCGGATGCGGTGTCATTGCTGTCCGGTTCCTGATAGTGCTCTTCCAGTGAGACCTCACCGGTTTGTTGTCCACACCAGGGCAGTTTCCCCTTGATGGTGCGAACCATCTGCTCAAGGGTGTCAGGGTCACGTAACGTTTCGTCCTGACCGGCCAGACGTTCGATGGCCACCGGGACCGGTTGGCGTTCCAGGCAGATGAACTTCCACAGCGTGAGCCAGGCGTCCCCCAGCTGTTGCAGCCATGCGGGCGGGCGGATACGGCCAAAGCGTTTGCGGGCGTATTCTTCCACCAGATTGCTGCAGAGGGTGTAAAGGTAGGTTTCCGGGCGAGATTTTCCGGTGAATTTACGGCATAGCTTCCAGTCACTTTCACACAAATGCTCAAGCACATAGTCACTGGCGATTTCCGCATCGGCGGTCTGCCCAAAGCGTCGCTCGCACAGTGAGCGTATCCGGCCCTGTGTCTGCTCGCTGAAGACAATGCCAGGCCAGTCTGTGTGTTTTGCTGACGTAGTAACAGCCATTCTCCTTTTTCCCCAGAGCAAGATTCAATCATAAACCCGGGAAGCATGAAATCCTGTTAAGCCTGCCGCCGACCGGTAGTAGCCGCGAAAAAAACTCTATAGGGTAGAAATGCCCATGGTCTTTCATTCATGAACAACACAGGAAAGCGAGATGGCTGACAAAGGAATGATGCGAAATTCCACGATTCTGGTGCCGGTATTCCTCCCGGCGGTGATCGTGGCGCTACTGTTGATCATCGGTACCATCAGCGATCCGGACATGGCTGGCCAGTTGTTCCAGCGAGCGCAAAGCTGGATCACAGAAACGTTTGGCTGGTTCTACATGCTGGTGGTGGCGTTGTTCTTCCTCTTTATTGTCGGCATCGCGCTGACCTCCTGGGGCAACATCAAGCTGGGGCCGGATCATTGTGAGCCCGAGTACTCTTTCCCTGAATGGTTCGCCATGCTGTTTTCTGCCGGTTACGGCATTGCATTGTTGTTCTTTGGCGTTGCCGAGCCGGTGCTGCATTACGCCGAACCGCCTGTGGGTGCGCCGGAAACGGTAGATGCCGCCAAGCAGGCCATGCAAATCGCCTTCTTTCACTGGGGGTTTCATATCTGGGCAATCTACGGTCTGGTTGGGCTGGTGATGGCGTATTTTGCCTTCCGCCATGGTTTGCCGCTGTCCATGCGCTCGGCCTTTTATCCGCTGATCGGCGACAAGATTCATGGGCCCATAGGCCATGCCATCGATGTGTTCGCCATTCTTGGCACCATGTTCGGGATTGCCACCACCCTCGGGCTGTCTGCGGCGCAGATCAATGCCGGGCTGAATTATTTATGGGATGTGCCGGTGGCTACCTGGGTGCAAATTACCGCGATCGCCCTGGTTACCCTGGCTGCCACCGCGTCAGTCGTGGCGGGCATGGACAAGGGCGTGAAGCGCCTGTCGATTCTGAACATGGTGCTGGCGATTGCCCTGATGTCGTTTGTGTTCGTGGTGGGGCCGACGATTCATATCCTGGAAAGTTTTGTACAGAACACCGGCAGTTATCTGAGCAATATTGTCGAGCGGACATTCAATCTGCAGGCCTATACCCACAGCGACTGGATTGGTAACTGGACCCTGTTTATTTTCAGCTGGACCATCGCCTGGGCGCCTTTTGTCGGCTTGTTTATTGCCAAGATCAGCCGTGGTCGCACCATTCGCCAGTTTGTGGTGGGGGTCATGCTGGTCCCGACTATTTTCACGTTCTTGTGGTTCTCGGTCTTTGGCGATACCGCCCTCAGCATGATCATGAACCAGGGTGTGACGGTGCTGGTGGAAGAGGTGCAGGCAGACAAGGCGGTGGCCCTGTTCCAGATGTTTGATCTGCTTCCCTGGTCCACGTTTATTTCTTTCCTGGCGGTGTTGTTGATCATCACTTTCTTTGTCACGTCGTCGGATTCCGGCTCGCTGGTGGTAGATTCACTGGCGTCGGGTGGTGTGCTGCAAACGCCTGCCTGGCAGCGGATTTTCTGGGCGTCCCTGGAAGGGGTGATTGCGTCGGTGCTGTTGCTGGCGGGCGGGTTGAGTGCGCTGCAGACCATGACCATTGTCAGTGCGCTGCCGTTTGCAGTGGTGATCATTCTGGCGGCAGTGGGGATGTGGCGTGCGCTGGTGATCGAGAAGCACCGGGAAGTGAGCCTGCAGGCTCATATGGCCACCATGCGGAATATGACGGGCTCTCAGTGGCGCCATCGTTTGACCGCCATGATTCGCTACCCGACTCGTGACGAAGTCGAAACCTTTATTCGCGGCACCGCCATGGAAAGCCTGAAAGAGGTAGTTGATGAATTGCGCAAGGCGGGTTGGGATGCTGGCGTTGGGTTTGATGAATCGCTGGTGCGTGCCGAGCTGGTCGTCAATCGCGATGGTCATGTGGGTTTTATTTATGACATTCGCCTGATTACCAGCCCGATTCCCGAGTTTGCCTATGCCGGCAAGGCCGGGCCGGAATCGGAAAAGGAATACTGTCGGGCCGAGGTGTTCCTGCGCCGGGGTGGTCGTTCCTATGATGTGTATGGCTATGATGGCAACGACATCATTCAGGATGTGCTGGATCAGTTTGGTAACTACCTGCACTTCCTGGATAGTACCCCTGGCAAGTTGCCCTGGGAGATGGCCGAGCATGATGATTTGCTGCACCCTGCAGACAAACCGGATAGCGAATAAGTTGCCGTGTGACCGGCATGATCTGCGGCCTGCAAACACGAAAAGGAAGCGAATGAAACAACCGTGGTTTTGGGTATGGGGGCTGATGCTGGCACTGCTGGCTGGCCATGCGCTGGCAGATGAGCGCGATGACAAGATCGCGAGGCTGTTGAATCTGGCGGGGGCTGAGGAGCAGATTAGTGGTCTTGCCGACTCGGTGATAGCCGGTCTGGAGCAGGCGCAGCAATCGGCCCAGGGTGAGGATGCCGAGCGCGGTGAGGTGATGCTTCACGTGGCGAAGGAATCATTTCTGCCTGAAGTGATTTACCAGCAGGTGTTCGAGGCAGTCTCGGTGGCGTTGCAAGACGACCAGCTGGAGACCTTGCTGCTGTGGTACCAGTCTCCATTGGGTAAGCGTATTACGGAGATGGAAGTCGAGGCGGCCTCCCCAGCATCGGGTCAGGCCATGATGCAAAATGCCACTGCCTTGTTGTCGAATCAGCCGATGATGGAAAAAGCGGCGCAGTTTGATGCCTTGCTCCACCTGACGGATTACAACGTGGCGTTGCAAAAACGCATGTTTATTGCCGCTCAATTGCATGTGCGTACATTGCACAATCCCGATCAGCCTGCGGACAGCCGTGAGCTGGCGGCGCTTTTTGAGCCGCGGCGTGCGATGTTTACCGAGCAGACCCGCAACATGGTGATGCTATCCTTCGCCCATACTTACCGTGAGCTGCCGCCGGAAAAGCTGGAAAGCTATCTGGATTTTCTGTCCACGCCGTCTGCCAGACAGTTCAACGAAGCCACCCGCATGGGCCTTGAAGCAGGGCTGGATCTTGTCTTTGAGGACTATATAGCCGGCCTGGCAGAGCTGTAACTCTGCACCTCAACAACTGCAACCCTTCAATGTGGGAGCGGTGGTTCCACCGCGTGTAAAAAGCCGGGCAAGGCCATCGCGGTCGCTCGATCGCTCCCACAGCAAGCAAGCCACCCGGTATGATTGCCTGCCTCGCTGAGGCTCGTTATCGCTGCAAGCATAGCTCCTACAGTGGATTGATAGTGGAGGGGGTTATGTGGGAGCCAGCCTGCTGGCGATAGTGTTTGCTGCGCTGGCAGGTGAAAGGGCTGCCGGGTGTTAGCTACGTTTCTTGCCGGCCTTTTCCAGCACCATCAGGGTTTCCACGTAATTGACGAAATGCTCCAGGTAGGCCGGTGAGAGGGTCTGCAGGGTGCGAATGGCGCTGGTGACCAGGCGATGGGAATTGAGTGGGCCGGCGTCGCTGGGCGTCTGGGTCAGGGCCAGGTCAATGCGTTGGCGCTTGCGCTGTTGTTGCTGGCCCCGGCGGGCACGGGTGAGGGCTTTCAGTTCCCGCGGGGGCGTGTGGGCCTGGGTGGGCTCGGGGCTGTCGTCGAGCAGATCACTTTCCTGAGCGTGTAACAGCGCGGTGAGAGGGTCACGGGGCTGGCCAGTGTCTGCTTCCGGTTGGCTGTAGTGTTCGCGCAGGGCGGCCAACGGGGTGCGGGTATCCGGGCGACGTTGTTGGCGCAGCCAATGGCGAAGCGCCTGTGGCGATGCCGGCGGGCAGTCTGCACAGGTTTCCGCTTCCCGGGTAGCGGCGTCCAGTCGTTGCTGATACTCGCTCACCGCTGCCGACAGCCTAGCCAGGCTGGCAGCACTGCAATGGCGTTGTTGCTGCAGGCGTTCGCCCTGGCGCTGCAAAAAGCGAAAGCGCACCGGGTCGAAGTGATCTGCACCGTTCTCCTGCCACTGGGCAATGTGGTCGAGCAGGGCCTGTAGCGTTGCCGTATCAGCCATCGTTGTCCCCGTTTGCCGGGTCGGTGTCGCGGCGCGGCACGGTGGTCAGCTCCACCCGTCGATTCTTGGCCCGGTGGGCGTTGCTGTCATTGGGGGCAACAGGTTGATGCGGGCCGAAGGCCGCGGCAAACACCTGGTCGGCGGGCATGCCCTGGTCGATCAGGGTGCGGGTCACGGTCAGGGCACGCTGGGCGGATAACCCCCAGTTATCTTCGTAACGCCGGTTGCCGCGCTGAATGGGCAGGTCGTCGGTGAAGCCACTGACCATCAACATCTGGTTGTGCTGACTGAGGTACACCTGCAGCGGTTTGACCAGGTCCTGCAACAGGGCGACGCCCTCGGCTTGCAGCTGATCGGAGTTGAGCTGGAACAGTACGCTGCCACTGATGCCGATACGGCCATCTTCAAAGGTAACCCGGCCGCTCGCCAGCGGATCCGCCAGGGCCTGCTCCAGCGCCAGGCGGCGCTGTTCTTCGGCCAGCCGCTTGGCTTTCTCCCGTTCCAGTGACTGGCTGAGTTCCAGCTGAATGCCGATGACCCACACCAGCACCAGCACCAGGATGCCCACCAGCGCCGCCATCAGGTCGGAAAAGATGGCCCATACCGGGGAGGCCTGGGCGTCGTTGTCGTGCAACTCGTCCATCAGCTGGCCTCGGCGGAGGACAGGGCGCCGAGCGCCTCGATGACCTCTTTCTGGGACGCCATGCTCAGTTCGATCACTTCACGGGCCTGCTCCACGTAGTAGCCCAGCTGTTCGTCTGCCCGGGCGGCGGATTTCTCCAGCGCGGCTTCCACTTGCTGCAGGTTATCCAGCAACTTGTCGTTGCTGTCGCTGAACAGCTGCACCGCGGTGGCAAAGGCCTCGCTGAGGCTGGCCACTTCTGCGGCACTGCCGGTGACATCGCCCGCTACCTCGTTGAGGCGTTCGCTCTGTTCGCTGACCTGACGGGTGAAGGTGTCGCCCACCTGGGCCAGGGTGTCGCTGGCGCGGGTGATCAGGGTTTCAATGGCATCGCGTTGAGCGCCTGCAGTGTCGCGTTGGTTGCTGAGCAGGGTGTCCAGCTCTTCCATGATGCGGCGGCGCTCGTCGAGTAGCTCGTTGTCCCGCTCGCTGCTGCGGGTCATTTCTTCGCGCAGGCGGCTGATGACCTCGGCGGCGGCCTTGGGGGTTTCCGATGCGGTTTCGATCAGGCGCGTCATGGGGGCTTCAAGGGCGGTACCAAGACGGGCGAGGTGCTCGCTGACGGTGGCTTCCAGGGTGGCCAGGCGGTCGCTGGCTGCGCCGGCCCGTTGGGCCTCGGCATCGCGCAGGGCCTGCAATTCGTCGCGAATACCCGCCACCAGTTGATCGAGCCCTTCGCGCTGCCCTTGCAGCAGGGTGGTGGTGCCTTGCTGGAAATGCTGCTGGTGCTGCTGCAGGGTCTCTCGCAGCTCGCCGATCAGGGCACTGCCGCTGGCTTGTTGCTGTTCGCCGTGCTGCTGCCATTGCTCCGCGGCCTGCTGCACGCTGTGCTGGAACTGGTCGGTGATGCGCGTCAGCTGCTGCTGCTGTTCACCGGCCAGTTGTTGTTGTTGCTCGCGGGTCTGTTCCAGCAGCTGGCGGGCAACCTGTTGTTGCTCGTCCTGCTGTTGTTGCCACTGATGCAGACTTTGCTCGCTGGCGCTCTGGAAGCGATCGGCCACGGCTTCCAGGGTGCTGGCGCTGCTGTTGGCCAGCTGTTGCTGACTATCGCGCAGGGCGCCGAGCAGGGCGTCGCTGTTATCGCGGAAACGGTCGTGGTGCTCGGCCAGAGACGTGCTGATGTCTGTCACCAGTCGGGCGCTGGTTTGCTGGTGGGCATCGAGCCCTTGCTGCCAGTGCTGGGCGGCGGCTTCAGTGGTATGGCGGAACTGGCGGGTCAGTTCGCCAAGCTGGGTTTGGGTCAGTTCTGTCAGGCGCTGATGGGTCCCTTCCACTTGCTGGCTAAGGCTGGCGAGGGATTGCTCCATGAGCGGCTGGAGATTTTCCACTGCCAGGCGGCTGCTGTCGGCCAGGGTGTTTTTGAGGGAGTCGCCCACGGACTGGGCCAGTTGTCGGTACTGCTCTTCCAGGTTGGCGTGGAACTGTTGCTGGTTACCGGTCAGGGAGTCACTCAGGCCAGTACCCAGTTGTTCCATGCGCCCGGCCAGCCCTTGCAGGGCGTTCACCAGCGCCGGGAAGGATTCGGCTTGCTGATGCAGCGCCTGATAGACGGCTTCGCGCTGATGATCCAGCGAGAAGGCGTGCAGGGTGGTATCGGTAAGGCTGTCGAGCTTGCGCGAGACCAGCAGCCGGTCGCGACGGCACAGGGTGGCGGTCAGGCCAAGCATGGCGGAGGCCGCGACCCCGGCAATGGAGGTGCCAAAGGCCAGGCTCAGGCCGGCGATCGGGGCGGACAGGGCGCTGCGGATGGCGCTCAGCTCGCTGCTGCCGTCCAGCGCTGTGGCGGCACCCTGCAGGGTAACGATCATGCCCACGAAGGTGCCGAGCAGCCCCAGCATCACCAGCAACCCGGTGAGGTAGGGGGTCAGTACTGGCCCGGGCAGAGGCGCGGGGTGGCCATCAATGCGCCGTTGCACGGCATGACGCAGGGACGCCGGCAGGCTTTGCAGCCAGTGGCGCAGGCTGTCGCGACTGTCGGGCAGGTCGTCCAGGCGCTGGTCCAGCCGGGTGGTATTGCGGCGGAATCGCAACAACTCGGCAAAGCCCATGGCATAGACGGCGGCAATGATCAGGGTCACGGCCAGAGCGACCGGGTGACGCATAAAGGTGGCAGCAATCCACACGACAGCGATGGCGCCGATCACAAAGGGAACGGCAAACAAAAAGCGTTTCATGGGGTGGGGCTTTCCTCGTTCACACTGGCCGGGCAGGCGTCGCGGGCGGCGGCCAGCAGGCCGAGCACCGGTTCCTGTCGAGCGTCCAGCTCGGCCAGTAACAGCATTTTCAATTCCCGGCGGAACTGGGTCAGCCAGCCATGGGGGCCAAGCCAGTCCGCGGGGGTGTGGAAGGGGTCCCGTTGTTGCCAGAGCAGGCGGTAGCGCTGCTCCAGCACACCGGAAAGGGCCGCGAAGCCCTGGCGCGCCCAGGCGGTCAGGCTGCTTTCCATGACCGCATCGATTTCAGCCAGATGCGCCAGGGGCTCACTGTGTCCGGCGAGCAGGCGCCGGCAGCGTAGCCGCAGATTGGTGAGCCCGGCAATCAGTTGTCGCTGGTGTGCCTGATAAAACCGCTCGTAGGCGCCGAAGCTGGGGCGCTTTTCGGCCCCGGCATCCTCGCGCAGGGGCGGCAGGGCAACAATGGATGCCGCCTTTTCGCCCGCGAAGCTGCGGCCGATATAGTCGAGCAGTGCACGACGGGTTCGCAGCAGGTCGGCCTGCAGTTGTTCGGGCAGGTCATCGTTGGCGGTGAAAGGCCCGGATGGGGTATGCCGGGTGGCGCCGTCCAGCGAGATGGCATCGGACAGGTCGAACAGTCGCCCCAGTCGCTCGGCGAAGTCACCATGGCCTGCGCGCACGGCTTTGCTGTCCAGGCTCTGCAGGAGCTGGACCAGGCGGCTGGCGGGAGCGGATTGTGGGGCGGTGTGCGTCCGTTGCATGCAGTATCCGTTGATGAAACCGGGTGCCGGGGCGGGGCGCCGCGCCGGCGAGCCGCCCATTCTAATCGGGAAAGGGGTACGATGATAATGCGTCTGTCGGTTGGCTGGGCAGTGTGCAGACCATCAGGACGCGGTGACAGGTCAGATCAAAGACTGGATCAAAGTGAATGAGGTGGCGGGTGCAAGGGATAAACCGAATGAAAGCCGGGCTGGTGTGGCTGCTGGTAAGCGTGCTGGCGGGCTGTTTCAGTCCGCCGGGGGGTGACCGGGACCGGCACGGCTGCCTGGGCTCCGGCGGATACCAGTGGTGTCCACGGGTAGCAGAATGCGTGCGTTCCTGGGAGCTGGCCGAGGAGCGTGGCTTCGAGGCAACCCCCGAGGCGTTTCTGGCCTGGTGTACCGCAGAGACGAGTGACGGGGCCCGCTGAGCAAGCCGCTATTCACGCTAAATCTGTGATTCGATGGGCAGTAGCGAAAGGCTCCAGACCTTGAAGCGTTGCCATGCGGAGGTCTCCGGGTCGTGATCGATGCGGATTGGCTGATTGCCGTTGGCCGCTTTCCACTGAAGATCGCCTTTATCGTCCAGGCTCAATTGCCACGCCGATGACGCCTGTATCCAGTCTTCGAATACCTGACTGAGCTGTTGATTGATCGCTGCGCTATGAATCAGCAGGCCGACCTCGGTGTTCTGGATCAGTGAGCGGCCGTCCAGGTTGATTGAGCCGATGAAGGTGCGGTCGTCATCGAACACGAAGGTCTTGGCGTGCAGGCTGGCCCGCGAGCTTCCCTTGAACCAGTGGATGCGCTGCTGTTGGCCGGCTTCGGAGCGCAACTCCCACAACTTGATTTGTTGCTCCAGCAGCGGACGGCGATAGCGGCTGTAGCCACTGTGTACGACGGCCACATCGGTGGTGCTGAGAGAGTTGGTGAGGATGCGTACATCAATGCCCCGGTCTACCAGGCTGGCCAAGTAATCGACGCCCTTGTCGCCCGGAATGAAATAGGCGGAAGTTAACCAGGCTCTGCCATTGCTGCTGTCCAGTTCGTTACGAAGTACATTGCCCAGATAATCCTCTTCCGGTGTGTCATCACGGGCATAGGCTTTTGAGGGCGGGTCGGCGTGGAAGTGCGCCTCTCCCCAGGCTAGCGGAATTTCGCCGGAGAGAATGGCTTGTCCGAGCATGGAATCTGCCAGTGCCAACGCGAACTCGCTGTCGCGCTGGCTGTGCAGTAAGTCGGCAAGTACGGCACGTAACTCGCCCAGATTCAGGTCGGAATCGTCGGCGTCCAGCAGGTCGCTGGCCGGCACTGAGACCGGGCTGTTCCAGTACTGGTCAAAGCTTGCCGCGCCTTCGCGAACCACATCCCCCATGGCAATGATATCGATATCCTGAAAATCCACTTCGGTATTGGAGAAATATTCGTCGGCCACATTCCGGCCGCCGGTGAGCAATACACTGTGGTCTGCAAGCATGAGCTTGTTATGCATACGGTGGTTGGTGCGGGAGAAACCAAAGGCGAGTTGCAGCGAGCGGGAGAACCCCGCGCGGCCAGCCACGGGATTGAAAATACGAATGGCAATATTGGGGTGCTGGGCCAGTGTTGATACCTGGGGGTTGTCGATGGGTGTGCCAATGTCATCCACCAACAAGCGGACCCGGACGCCGCGGTCGGCAGCTTCCAATAGCTTGCTGATGATAAGGCTGCCGCTGACATCGGAGGAAAAAATGTAGTACTGAAGGTCAAGTGAAGAGCGGGCCGCTTCAATCATGGCGACTCTGGCAACAAAGGCGGACAGGCCATCGCGGAGCAGGTACAGGCCCGTTTCACCCTGGTGCCCGGCCAACAGTTCACGGTTGGCTTCAGCGAGAGGGCCAGTTTGTGGAGCAGGAAGGCTTTCGCTGTGCGGGCGGTGGGTGAGATCGAACTGGCTATGGGCATGGCAGCCCGTGCATAGCAGTATTGTCAGCAGCAGGGCTGTGTGGCGAATTTGCAAAAGCATGATGTGTTTTTATCTGGCAAGTCTGCGATTATCAAAGCCCAGTGTGGAGAAAATTTCAATTCCGGCGGCGAGGAACCCCTGAATGCTCAAGCGAATTACGCTAATCGCCTGCATGGTAACCACCGCTAGCCCGGTCAGTGCCGACTTTTTTCGCGATTACATGATTGATCCGGAAGACGGTATGTTGGACAGCAGCCGCTTTCTGTCGGAATTACCCATGAGCTTTATGCCGGTTCCTGTGGTTATCACCGAGCCGGCGGTGGGTAATGGGTTGGGCATTGTCGGCGTGTTTTTCCACGAGAGTGACGAACAAAAAGCGATGCGGGTAGACGGTGATGCCCCTGCCATTCTGCCCAACAACATTAGTATCTTGGGTGTTGCCGCGACCGAGAATGGCACCCGGGGGGTGGCCGCCGGGCACCTGGGCTTCTGGCGCAATGACACTATCCGTTATCGGGGGTTTGCTCTGGTGCCGGACCTGAACCTGGATTTTTATACCTTTGCCGGGCACACCATTGACCGGCCGGTAGAGTTGAATCTCAAGGGGCCGGCTGCATTGCAGGAACTGAAGTTCCGGGTGGCAGCTAGCCCGTGGATGGTGGGGGTGCGGCAGTCTTACCGGCAGGTCGAGCTGGATTTGGCGGAAGATATCCAACTTCCCAATCCACGCTTGAATGCGGCGGTAAACCAGTTTCTGGATAACCACCTGGGAGACAAGATTCGTACCTCTGGCCTGGGCGTGCTGGCGGAATATGATTCCCGGGATAACCCGATGGCGCCGCAAGACGGGCTGTATTACGCCGCCAATTACGTCTGGTATGGCGACAGTATCGGCAGCGATCTGAACTACGGAAGTTATACGCTGGAAGGATTGAACTACTGGAACGTCAATGAGCATTTCAATTTTGCCTTGCGCTTTCAGTATGACGGTGTAGATGCCGGTGACAGTGCGAGGCTTCCTCCCTATGTGTTGCCCTTTGTCGATTTGCGCGGTATCCCGGCGGTGCGCTATCAGGGCAAGGCGGTGGCGGTGGCGGAAATTGAAGCCACCTGGAAAGCGAGCATGCGCTGGCGGTTCAATGCTTTTTCGGGCGGTGGTCGCGCGGCAGAAAGTGCCAGTGAATTATCCGAAGCAGAAGTCGCTAATAATTATGGCGCAGGGTTCCGCTATTTGATGGCCCGCCGTTATGGCATGACCATGGGGGTCGATGTGGCGCGAGGCCCAGAAGAGACTGCCTGGTATATTCAGGCAGGCTCAAGCTGGTGAGGGTGGGGTTCCCTAGTCTTCGCGGTTTTTATCCATATTGCGGTTAGCTGCTTCGGCGTCTTCCAGGGCGGCAAACTGTTCAGAGATCAGGCTGCCAATTTCCTGGTTTACCTTTCGAATCGTGTCGTAGACCATGCCGATGGTCTTGCGTTGTTTCTCCTTGAAAGAACCTGCCTGCTCTTCAAACAATCCGAGCTTCTCCAGTGCATCAAACGGCAGGCCGGCAATATGCTGATGAACGTCTTCCACGGTGGTGGCGCCGTCTTCGATGGCTTCCTGAATCATGTCCTTGAGCAGTTCTGCCCGTTGCAGGGTTTTTTTCATGGTTATGCGTCACGGTGATGATAGTGGGTTCAATGTAGCGAAAAGCGGACAGGGGGGCCATCTTGTGAATGACTTTTCTGACCGATTGTCTGACGTAATAAGCCGTTACATCCTTGCTGGTTGACCGCGTTCATGAAATGGGGTCACTCTGAAAACGGGTTCATCATCGAATCCTGATCGAAACACGGAGTGCGATTATGGAAACTGTGAAAAACATGATTGCCGATATCAAAGGCAAGCTGGATGAACTGGAAGCAGAATTGATGCAGATCGAAAAAATCGGAGTGGGCGCCAATGGCGATACCAACACCGAAGCCGAACGTCACCGTCTTGCCTTGCAGGATGTGTTGGTAGATCTGCAGCAACGCATTGATGAATATCACGAACTGGCCGGCATGGACGACGATGGTGGCCAAACCAACTGGCAGCAGATGGATCGGGATCTGATGGATCTCAACAATGATCTTTATGGGGCGAATTAGCCTCTCGTCGATACTTTTTTGACGCGTCTGATGTCCTGATCCTCAGGGCTCGGGCGCTGTCCTTATTTGCAGGAAATGCATGACTTCCTCGACCGGGATTACGGTGCAGGCCGAGGTGGCAGATGATGTGGCTGCCATCCATTCGCTGACGGCGCAGGCGTTTGAAAACGTGCCCTACAGTGACCAGCGTGAGCCCTTGATTGTTGATGCCCTGCGGGACCAGCAAGCCCTGACCCTGTCGCTGGTGGCGCATGCCGGGGATGAACGGGTCGGGCATATCGCTTTTTCCCCGGTTACCCTGTCGGATGGCGCGTCGGGCTGGTTTGGTCTGGGGCCCGTGTCGGTGTTGCCTTCTCGGCAAGGCGAAGGGATCGGCAGCGAACTGGTGCTGGCGGGACTGGAGCAACTCAAGGCGCGGGGAGCGAAGGGCTGTGTGCTGTTGGGAGACCCCAACTGGTACAAGCGCTTCGGCTTTGTCGCGACCCCCCTGGTGCGTTTGCCCGGTGTGCCTGCCGAGTATTTTCAGGCGTTGCTGTTAAGCGGTGAATGGCCGGATGCAGACGTGCATTACCATCCGGCCTTCAACGCCTGAGCGGCAGCCGCGGAGGTGTTCCCGCCGGCCCGGTTACACCAACGAACCCAGCCCCAGCACCGCAAAGAAGCCCACACTATAGGCCACCAGCAGGTAGCCGAAATAACGCAGATAGCTGGCGAATGTCAGCGCTTCAACTTTGCTCATGGCAATCACCCCGGCGGCAGAACCGATCACCAGCAGGGCGCCGCCCACGCCGACGGAATAGGTCAGTGACAGCCATTCCGGCAGGGTCATTTCTATCCCTGAATTCAGTAATGCAGCCGTCAGTGGCACGTTGTCGAACAGTGCCGACGCCAGCCCGACTAAGAAGTTGGCTGCCACGGGGGGCATTACGTCGTACAGCGCCGGGAAGTAGGCCAGCATGCCGAGTTCCTTGAGCATTCCCACCAGCAGCAGTACCCCGAGGAAGAACAGCAGGGTGTCGAATTCGATCTTGCGGATGTATTCCAGTATCGGCTCATCCTTGTTCATGAACTGCACCACCATGAACATCAGTGACAGGCCAAACAGGAAGCACAGTACCGGTGGAATACCGAAGGCCACATTGGCGGCAATGGTGCCAAGAATGGTGGCGAAAAACAGCAGCGCGATGACCTTGTCGCCGCGATCGATGACGGTGCTCTGCTTTTCGATCTGCACGTCACCGCTGAGACCAAAAGACAGCATCACCGCCAGGACCGCCACGGCACCGGCGGCGGGCAGGCTCAGCATCAGCAAGTCGGGAATTTCCACCTTGCCCGCCAGAAAGATCATCAGGGTGGTGACGTCGCCGGTGATCAGCGCGGTACCACCGGCATTCACCGAGAACACCACCAGCACAATGTAGCGCAGCAGCTTTTTGGCCGACAGGTTCAGGTTCATGAGCACGGCGATACACACCAGCGTGGCGGTAATGTTGTCGGCCATGGACGAGAACAGGAATGCAAACAGACCGGTAAGCAGCATCAGTTTGCGTTCACTGATGCGCGAGGGCAGCAGTTTATTGACGATGCTGTCGATGATGCCCTTGCCGGACAGGTAGGCCACAAACGTCATGGCGGCCATCAGGAACAGCCACAAGGTGGCGATATCCAGCAGGTTTTCGTTGAGGCTTTCCATCAGTGCTTCATGGCTCAGGTGGCCGGGCGGGGCGATAAAAAACAGCAGCCAGGCAAAGGAACCGAAGAACAGTGTGGTTTTGGCCTTGTCGATATGGACGATATCTTCGATGACGATGGACACAAAGCCCAGCGCCACCAGGATCAGCAGAAGGGTGGTCATGAGGGGCGTCTCGCAAGGTAATGGGCTGCAGGGCAGCAGGGGGAGCGCGGCGCCATTCTAGGGTGTTTGTGAATGCAGTTCACTAAAATACTCCCTGTATAGGCCCGAATCCTGCCATGAAAGTGGCCTCTGGTTGCGTGGCAGTGCGCATTTTTTCGTCGTTGCCTCTTTCAATCAATGAGAATAATTCGCATTATGTGCCCCTGTTGGGGGCTCAAGGCCCGTTTTGCTGTTCACGCATACTGAGGAATTTCTATGTTGACCCGTGTTGCCGCCGGGGGGCTGATGCTGTCCTCCCTGTTCCTGTCTGCCTGTAGCGATGAGCCCAAGGTGGAAGAAAAGGCTGCCCCGTATGAAGCGGCCCAGGCTCGGGACGTGATCAGCCATTATGCGGACCTGGCGCTGGCTGGTTACAGCGATGCCCTGGCGCAAGCCCGCGAATTGCAGGCGACTATCAACACCCTGCTGGACTCTCCGGACGAAGAGAATCTGGCCGCAGCCCGGGCCGCCTGGCGTGATGCCCGGGTCCCCTACATGCAGACCGAGGTCTTTCGTTTCGGCAATAGCGTGGTGGATGAGTGGGAAGGGCAGGTAAATGCCTGGCCGCTGGATGAAGGGCTGATTGATTATGTGGACGACAGCTATCAGGCGGTGATGGGCAACCCTGGTGCCCGCGCCAATATCATTGCCAGTGAGTCGCTGACCATTGGTGAGCAGCGCCTGGATCTGACCGACCTGAATGCTGACCTGCTGGCCAGCCTGAATGAGCTGGGCGGTTCCGAGGCCAATGTGGCCACCGGTTACCACGCCATCGAGTTTTTGCTTTGGGGCCAGGACCTGAACGGTACCGAGGCAGGGGCGGGCGAGCGTCCGGCCACGGACTTCGCGCTGGGCGAGGAAGCGACCGGTGGCAATAACGAGCGTCGCCGTGCCTACCTTCAGGTGGTGACGGATCTGCTGATCAGCGACCTGGAAACCATGGTGGCCGTATGGCAGCCGGAACAGGAAAACTATCGCGCCGAATTGCTGGCGGACACCCCGGAAAACGGCCTGCGCAAAATGCTGTTCGGCATGGGTAGCCTGTCTCTGGGCGAGCTGGCGGGTGAGCGCATGAAGGTGGCGCTGGCGGCACACTCCCCGGAAGACGAGCACGATTGTTTCAGTGACAACACCCACTTTTCGCACTTCTATAATGGCAAGGGCATCCAGAACGTGTATCTGGGGGAGTATCAGCAGGTCAATGGAGAGACCCTCAGCGGGCCCTCTCTGAGCGATCTGGTCGCCGCCAATGACCCGGCGGTGGACAGTCAGCTGAAGCAGGCTTTTGAGGCCAGTGAAGCGGCCCTCCAGGCTCTGGTGGACAGTGCCAACACTGGCGTTCACTTCGATCAGCTGATTGCACCGGGTAATGCGCAAGGCGCTGCCACTGTGAACGCGGCTATCGATTCCCTGGTAACCCAGACCACGGGCATTGAAAAGGCTGCGCTGGTGTTAAACATTCAGGCGTTGAACCCGGACACGGCCGATCACGAGTTCTGAAAACGATTCTCTTTAAGATCTGGTAAGATGGCGCCGCCCCTTGGGCGGCGCTTTGCTGTGGCCGCCTGATCCCCTGGTTCCTGAAGGAAGAGTGTCTTGCGTTATCTGCTGCCCACCTTGCCCCTGATCGCCCTGTTGGCCGCCTGCGATTCCGGCCCCACCTTTACCGAGGCTGAACCAGGCGAACACCTGTCAGCGGGGGAGGCCACGGTCACCAAGACCGACCACAACGCCTTTTCGTTGCCGCTGGCGAACCTGTCTCCGTCCCGCCGGCTGGATTTCAGTGTGGGCAACAGCTTCTTCCGTAACCCGTGGGTGATCGCACCGGCCTCCACCGATGCCCGTGATGGCCTGGGGCCGCTGTTTAACACCAACGCCTGCCAGAACTGCCATATCAAGGATGGCCGCGGCCACCCGCCGGGGCCGGACGCGAAGCAGGCGGTGTCGATGCTGGTGCGCTTGTCGGTGCCGGCCGGTGAGGCAGATGATCTGACCCAGAGTGGGTTGCTGCCCGAGCCTCACTATGGCGGCCAGTTCCAGGATGCGGCGATTCCCGGCATCGAACCGGAAGGTCGGGTGCGGGTGGACTATGAGCCGGTGGTGATGACGTTTGCGGACGGCCATGAAGTATCGCTGCGCAAGCCGAAGCTGACGTTCAGCAATCTGGCCTACGGCGAGATGCATCCCGCTACCTTGTTTTCCGCCCGTATCGCGCCACCGGTGATTGGACTGGGGCTGCTGGAATCGATCAGTGACAAAGACCTGCTGGCCCATGCCGATCCTGAGGATGACGATGGCGATGGCATCAGTGGCCGCGCTAATCTGGTCTGGGATCGGGCCACTGAAACCACCCGCATCGGCCGCTTTGGCTGGAAGGCCGGCCAGCCCAGCCTGCGCCAGCAGAATGCGGAAGCCTTTGCCAACGACATGGGGCTGACCAGCCATCTGGTGCCCACGGATTCCTGCGCTCCCAGCCAGACCGAATGCCTGGCCCTGCCTCATGGCGGCGTGCCAGAGGTGAGCGACAGCATTCTCGACAACGTGACCTTCTATACCCGTAACCTGGCCGTGCCTGCCCGCCGTAATGTGGGGGATCCGCAGGTGCTGGCGGGCAAGACCCTGTTCTTCCAGGCTAATTGCCAGGGCTGTCACGTGCCCAGCTACACCACCGCCGCAGAGGCCGCCGAGCCGGAGCTGGCCAACCAGACCATTCGCCCCTACACCGACCTGCTGCTTCATGACATGGGGCCGGGGCTGGCGGATGGTCGCCCGGAGTTCCTGGCCAATGGCCAGGAATGGCGCACCCCGCCGCTGTGGGGGATCGGCCTTACCGAGGCGGTCAACGGGCATACCCAGCTGCTGCATGACGGCCGTGCCCGCAACCTGATGGAAGCGATTCTGTGGCATGACGGAGAAGCGGCCGCATCCCGGGACCAGGTGCTGAGCTTTGATGCCGAGCAGCGTGCCGCGCTGCTGGCATTCCTGAATTCGTTGTAAGGAGTGGATCATGCGTAGTGCGATTGTACTTGGCTGTGTCGTCCTGCTGGCGGCGTGCAGCAACCCCCGACAGGAAGTGACCAGCCAGCTGGCGCAGCAAGTATTGCTCCCTGCCCATCAGCAGTGGCATGACCGTAATGCTGCACTGGTTCAGGCGGTGAAGGGGTTCTGTGAGGGCGACGCTGAGCGTACCTCAGTGGCGCAGGCGTTTATGGCCAGTCAGCAGGGCTGGTCTTACCTGCAGCCGCTGATGGTGGGGCCGCTGTCAGAAGGCAATCGTAGCTGGCAGGTGCAGTTCTACCCGGACAAACGCAACATGGTTGCGCAGCAGGCTGAGGCCTTGCTCGACAGTCATGATCCGCTCACCCAGCAGGCGCTTGATGGCGCCAGTGTGGTGGTGCAAGGGCTTACCGCATTTGAATACGTGCTGTTTGATGACAGCGTGGAACTGCAGGCGGACAAGGCACGCTATTGCCCGATGCTGATGGGCATTGCCCATCACCAGCAGGGCTTGTCCGGCGAGGTGATGGCACTGTGGGAGGAGGCCGGTGGCATGCTGGCCCAGCTAACGGATTTCCCCAATGACCGTTACGCCAGCGCTGAAGACGCTCTGGGCGGTGTGTTACGCGTGCAGATCACCGGTGTGGATGTGCTCAAGAAAAAACTGGGCACCCCCATGGGGCGCCTGAATCAGGGGGTGGCCCAGCCGTATCAGGCGGAGGCCTGGCGCAGCCGGCAATCGGTGGCCAGCCTGCAGGCCTCTTTGGCAGGAGCCCAGGCCGTGTGGGAGCGGGTGCGCTCACTGGTCAGTGATGGCGAGCTGGCAGGCAAGATCGATCAAGCCTATGCCGAGACCCGCGACAAGTTGGAGGCATTGCCGGCGCCGTTGTTCGAGCTGGTACAGGATCCGGCCAATCAGCCGTTACTCCAGGACCTGTATCGCAGTCTGGATACCCTGGAAACCCTGCAACAGGCCGAGCTGGCCAGTGATCTGGGTATCCAGATCGGCTTTAACGCCAACGACGGAGATTGATTCCGCTCCACGTTTTTCGGTGCGGTTCCATGGGCCAGGCGGGAGAGAGTCATGCCACTGACACGACGAACATTATTGAGCGCCGGGGCGGCACTGGCCGGGGTGGCTGCCGTGGGGGGCTGGGCGTTCTGGCAGGGTCGAGGGCAGTCGCCGTTGCTGCTGTCGGCACGCAATGATGATGCCGGTCAGCATTATTGCGCGGGCTATTTTCTCGATGGCAAGCAAGCGTTCGCCACGCCGGTGCACGAGCGTTGCCATGACATTACCCGCCATCCGTTTTTGCCGCTGGCCCTGTTTGTGGGTCGCCGTCCCTCTCGGGAAAGTTATCTGATCGACCTGCGTGACGGGACTCTGGTGCAGACCCTGCACAGCGAACCGCAGCGGCACTTTTATGGCCATGCAGTGTTTCACCGGCAAGGCGAGTGGCTGTATGCCACCGAGAATGATCTGAGCGACCCCGGCCGCGGAGTGCTGGGCCGCTACCGGCTGGATCTGGACGCTCTGCGGCTGGTCCGTGATGGCGAGGTGCCCACCCATGGGGTGGGGCCGCACCAGTTGAAATGGATGCCGGATGGGGAGTCGCTGGTCATTGCCAACGGCGGTATCCGTACCGAAAGCGACAGCCGCGAGAAAATGAACCTGGATGCCATGGCGCCCAGCCTGGTGATCATGGATCGCCACGGCGAACGGTTCAGCAAGGAAACCCCTGAACATCGCCAAAACAGCATTCGTCACCTGGCTGTGGCCGATGATGGCACGGTGGTCTCCGGCCAGCAGTACCAGGGCCCGGCCTGGGACAGTGTGCCCTTGCTGGCGATCAAACGTCCGGGACAGCCCTACCAGACCTTCCCGGTGGCAACAGAACAGTTGGCCATGATGAATCAGTACACCGCGAGTATTGCCATCCACAGCGAACAACGGTTGGTGGCCATGACGGCCCCCCGGGGGAACCGGTTCTTTGTCTGGGATCTGGATACCGCAGAGACGGTGGTGGATACCCCCATGTCGGATTGTGCCGGGGTCGGGGTGGTGCCCAGCGGCTTTGCCGTGACCTCCGGGCAGGGGTGCTGCCGCCACTTTGATTGCCGGGGGGGAAGCGTGACCAGTGAATGGCTGGATTTGCCCAGCGGCTGGTGGGACAACCACCTGTGGCTCAGCTGACGTCGCCGCCTTTTTGTGGTGAGGCTGGCGGAGTCAGTGTTCGCCCGCACACTCGTTGTGATCGCTCAAGACTTCAATCACGCGGCATTCCCCCTGATGGCCGTGGGCGCATGCTTCAATCATGCGGTCCAGTTCATCGCGCAGGGCGCAGAGGGCGCGAATGCGTTGCTCCACGGCCTGGCGGTGGCGGCGGGCAATGGCATCGGCATGGCCATGCTGTTCGCTCAGTGCCAGTAGTTCGCGAATATCGTCCAGGGTAAAGCCGAGCTCCCGGCTGTGGCGGATAAAGCCCAGCCGTTCCCGGTGACGCGGTTGATAGCGTCGCTGCCCCCCTTCGCTGCGTGCCGGCTCTGGCATCAGCCCGATCTTCTCGTAATAGCGAATGGTTTCCACCTTGCAGCCGGTGACCTTGCTCAGGGTGCCAATGGAAAACAGGGTGCTCATGCTGCCTCCAGCAGGACAATGAAAAGGTGCGTCGCGGATTAGGAAAAGCTGGTTGTCAGACGTCAGACTTTCAAACTGGCCACTTTCCTTTCTTCTCGCCCGCGATGAACCAAAGAAAAGCCTTGAACCTGTAGTCACTATAGCTTTTTTAATGGGGGCAGAGTGAATCAGAACAAGGAGACAGGCATGGCATGTTGCGATACCGATCTGAGCGCCCCCCAGGCCCCCGCATACCGTCGGGTGTTGTGGGTTGTGCTATGGATCAATGCGGTAATGTTCGGGGTGGAAGCCACCACCGGGGTATTGGCGGATTCCCGGGCTTTGCAGGCCGATGCGCTGGACTTTCTCGGTGATGCCAGCACCTATGGCCTGACCCTGTGGGCATTGGGCCAGTCGCTCACCTGGCGGTTACGGGCGGCGCGGATCAAGGGCTGGTCCCTGCTGGTCATGGGCGTACTGGTGCTGGCCAACAGTGGTTGGGCGCTGGTGCAGGGCAGTGAGCCAGTGGGCGAAACCATGATGGGCGTTGCGGCGCTGGCGCTGGTGGCCAATGTGGTCAGCGCGGTGTTGCTGCTGCGTCACCGGCAGGGGGATGCCAATATCCGCTCGGCCTGGCTGTGCTCACGCAATGATGCCATCGCCAATCTGGCGGTGCTGGCGTCTGGCAGCCTGGTGATTTGGGCGGACAGTCGCTGGCCGGACCTGTTGGTGGCAGGGGTGATTGCGGCCCTGTTTACCCACAGTGCAGTGTCGATCTTGCGGCAGGCAAATCGCGAGGCCGTGCCGCATCGCGCCTGCTGACAGCGGGGCGGCTGGTGTCCACGAGGACGCCAGCGTATGGTGCTAACCTTATGTTTTACCGGCACCGCAGTTATGGATTTGAAACACGAAGACTTGAAAGCGCTGGTTGAGCGCACCATGCCCTTTGGCAAATATCAGGGGCGGGTACTGATCGACCTGCCCGAGCCTTACCTGCTGTGGTTTGCCGACAAGGGTTTTCCGAAGGGCGAACTGGGGCGTTACATGGCGTTGGCCTTGATGCTGAAAATGGATGGCACGGAAAAACTGCTGGATCCGCTGCGCGCCTGATAGGCTCCAGTCGCTGCGGCGTTAGTGCCAGTGTGTCCCTATTTTTTAAAAGGAAAAAAGCATGTCCCGATTGCAACCGCTTACCGAGTCTGTCTGGCACGTTGCAGTTCCTCATGCCTTCATGGGGCTTCATGTCGGCGCGCGCATGACGGTGGTGAAACTGTCTTCTGGCGGTTTGCTGCTGCATTCCCCCATTCCGGTAGATGATGCCCTCGCAGAGGAGCTGGCGGCACTGGGCGACGTGACCCACATCGTTTGCCCTAACCTGTTCCATCATGTTTATGCGGGTGAGGTGAAAGCCCGTTATCCGCAGGCGCTGTTGCATGGCCCGGCGAAGCTGGTCAGTAAGCGCAAGGACCTGACCTTTGATGCGACCCTGTCTGAAACGCCACACCCGGACTGGGGCCAGGATTTTGAGCTGGTCTTTATCGACGGCTCGATGATTCACGAGACAGTGTTTTTCCATGTGGCCAGCCGGACTTTGATCGCGGCGGACCTGATCGAAAACTTCCAGCAATGTGACCATGGCGTGACCCGCTGGTACCTGAAACTGGGTGGGTTGTGGAAAAAGCCGGGTTGGCACCCGCTGCTGCGGCTGGTGTATCTGAACCGCAAAAAGGCGCGAGCCAGTGTCACTCGCATTCTGGACTGGCCGACGGAGCGGTTGTGTCTCTCCCACGGGGAGGTGATTACCGAGCATGCCCGCAACGCGCTGTATCTGGGTCTACGCTGGCTGTTGTAGCTCGCACTGACGCACAGCGACCGCTCTCAGGAGCGGTCGCCTTTCTTTCTTTCCAGCCTCTGGCTTGCACTCTCTCTCCACATTTCTTGCACCTTTGCGGTCTATCGTTTCCTCCATCATTAATGGTGTGGAAATGTCATGGCTGTCTGGATTCGCCGTTACCGGAAAACGGCTGTTATATCGCTGATTCTAATTGTGCTGTTGCTGGTCATGGCATGGCGCTGGGGATCGGCGTCATCGCCTGACAGGCAGTGGCAAATGGCCACTGTCGAGCGGGGGGATGTGGAGGAGCTGGTGACCGCACTGGGAACACTCGAGCCCAAAGATTACGTGGATGTGGGGGCTCAGGTGTCTGGCCAGCTTACTCGCTTGCATGTGGAGGTCGGGGAGACTGTCGAAGAGGGGCAGTTGCTGGCGGAGCTGGATGCCTCGGTGCAGCAGACCAAAGTGGATGCCGGGCTGGCGGAAATGGAATCCTTGCAGGCACAGCTCGAGCAGCGTCAGGCGGAACTGGAACTGGCGCGATTACAGTATCAACGCCAGCAGCGCCTGCGTGGTGCTGATGCCACCAGCGACGATGCATTTCAGAGTGCTCGCTCGGCCCTGCTGGTGACCGAGGCGCAAATCAAAGTGCTCCAGGCCCAGCTGCGCCAGAAACAGGCCAGTGTGGAAGGGGATCAGGCGAATCTGGGGTACGCCAGAATCTACGCTCCGCGCAGTGGCACGGTGGTGAGCATGGAGGCCCGCGAAGGTCAGACCCTGAACGCCAACCAGACCACGCCCACGCTGATGCGGATTGCCGATCTTTCTACCATGACTATTTCCACCCAGGTGTCAGAGGCTGATGTGCATCGCCTTCGGGCAGGCATGCCGGTGTACTTCAATACCCTGGGGAATAATCGCCAGCGCTATGACAGCGAGTTGCGGCAAGTATTGCCGACCCCGGAAGTGGTCAACAATGTGGTGCTGTACACCGCGGAGTTTGATGTGGGTAATGAGCAGGCTCAGCTCATGTCCGGTATGACCGCTCAGGTCTTCTTCGTGGTGAATGCGGCGGAAAATGTGTTGAGTCTGCCGGTGGCAGCGGTCAAGCGTTCCGGGCGCGGGCAGTGGAAAGTCCAGGTGCTCGATGGCAAGGGTGAGCCACAGGATCAACCGGTACAGGCGGGTATCAATAACCGCGTGCGCATCGTCATCAACGAGGGACTGGAAGAGGGTGACACCGTGGTGCTGGGGGCGGCAGGTCCGGCCATGGAGCCGTCGAAAGACAATGACCGCCCGCGCCGTCGGGGACTGTTCTGATGGCGTTGATTGAACTGCGCAATATCCGCAAGCGCTACCCCGCGGGGGAGCAGGATGTGGAGGTATTGCACGGCATTGATCTGGCCATCGAGGCCGGGGAATTTGTAGCCATCATGGGCAGCTCCGGGTCAGGCAAGTCTACCCTGATGCACATTCTGGGTTGCCTTGATCAGCCTAGTGACGGCGAGTACCGTTTTGCCGGCCAGGCGGTCACGGCCATGGATCACGAACAGCTGGCCTGGTTGCGCCGGGAAATGTTTGGCTTCGTGTTCCAGAGTTATCACCTGATCGGAACGGCCAGTGCCTGGGAAAACGTGGCGCTGCCGGCCATTTATGCCGGGGTGTCCCGCGAAGAGCGCAAGCAGCGTGCGCAGGCATTGCTGACCAGCCTTGGACTGGAAGAGCGTCTGGAAAATCGCCCGAACCAGTTATCCGGTGGTCAGCAGCAACGGGTCTCTATCGCCCGTGCCTTGATGAATGGCGGCAAGGTGATTCTGGCCGATGAACCCACCGGGGCACTGGACAGTGTCAGCGGTGACGCTGTCATGGCACAGCTGCGCAGCCTGGCCGAGCAGGGCCATACGGTGATCGTGATTACCCACGATGCCAAAGTGGCGTCCCACGCTGACCGGGTGGTGGAAATTCATGATGGTGATGTGATCAACGACACCCGTCATCAACCCCATCAGCAGGATCGTGCCCAGCCGGTATCCCGCCCGCCGCGCCAGTCGGCATTGCCCGACCTGGGCGAAGTGCTGGAAGCGGTGATCATGGCATTGCGTTCGTTGCGGGCCAACTGGATGCGCACCGTGCTGACCTTGCTCGGTATCGTGATTGGTGTTGGCGCGGTGGTGGTGATGCTGGCGATCGGCGAAGGCGCCAAGCAGGACGTGGTCGCCCGCATCAATGACCGTGGCACCAACCTGTTGGTGATCCGACCTGACCGGGGCCAGCAACGGGTCGCCGACGGCGTGATTGCGACACTGGTACCAGAGGATGCCGAGGCGCTGAAAAAGTTACCGAACATTCGCACTGCAGTACCTGAGATTTCCGGTAACGTGACCGCTCGTGCCAACAGCAAGGATGTCTCTACCAGTGTGCAGGCCGTCAGCGAAGATTTTCCGTCGCTGCGAGACTGGCACCCGGTGTCGGGGATTTTCTTTGGCCAGCAGGACATGAACAGTTATGCCCCGGTGGCGGTGATCGGGCAAACCGTAAAGGCCAATCTGTTTCCCGATAGCGATCCGCTTGGCCAGTTCTTGATGCTTAACAGTATTCCCTTTCAGGTCATCGGGGTGATGGGCAGCCAAGGAGCAACCGACTGGGGGGATGATCAGGACGATGTGGTTATCGTGCCGCTCTCTACCGGCACCCTCAGGCTGTTTGGACAAAACTATCTGCGCTCCATCACATTGGCGGTGCAGGATGTCTCGCAAATTGATGCCACCGAAAAGGCCGCGGTGGCCTTGCTGACCGCCCGCCACGGGCGCGAGGATGTGCGTGTTTTCAACATGGCCTCGCTGTTGGACATGGTGTCGGAAACCCAGAACACCCTGACCCTGTTGCTCGGCTCGATTGCCGCCATTTCCTTGCTGGTGGGCGGGATCGGGGTGATGAATATCATGCTGGTCAGCGTTACCGAGCGAATTCATGAAATCGGTATTCGCATGGCGACGGGCGCACGGCAGCGAAACATTCTCCAGCAATTTCTGACCGAGTCCGTGGTGGTGTCCGCGCTGGGAGGTGTGGTCGGTGTGGTGGTTGGTATTCTCGTCGGTTCGTTGCTGGAATGGTTGGGCATGGCGATTGTGTTTTCCGTCCCGGTGATGGTGGCGTCTTTTGTGTGTGCAGCGGGCATTGGTCTGCTGTTCGGTTTTGCTCCCGCCTTGAAGGCCGCGCGCCTGAATCCTGTGGAGGCGCTCAGTAATGATTAAGAAAATGATATGTGTGATGTGTGTGGCGGTGCTGTCCGGCTGTGCCATGACATCCGGCCTTGACGCACCGGAGCAAGCCATGCCGGAACAATGGCTCAACCAGCAGCAAGACAGTGAGGCGATGATCAACCATCCGCAGTGGTGGCAGCAGTTCAACAGCCAGGAACTGAACCTGCTTGTGGGCCAGGCGCTGGCTGCCAATACCGATTTGTTGGCTGCGGCCGCACGGGTCGAGCAGGCTGATGCGCAACTGACCCAGGCAGGTGCTGCCCTGTTTCCTTCGTTGGGCCTGAGTGCAGGTGGTGGACGCAGTGGCGTGTTCGGCGAAAGCGGCAGCACGGACAATTACAACGCGTCGCTGAATGCCAGTTACGAGCTGGACCTTTGGGGGCAGATTCGCAACAGCCGGGATGCGGCGCGAGCCTCTTTGCTGGCCAGTCAGTTCAGTCGCGATACGGTGCAACTCACGGTGATCGCCAGCGTGGTGAATACCTATCTGCAGGTGTTGTACCTGCAAGACAACCTGGCCCTGTCTGAAGAAAACCTGAAGCTCGCCCAGCAGGTGCTTGATGTGGTCGAGTCCAAAGTCGAAAACGGTGCGGTCTCGCCGCAGGACCTGGCCCAGCAGAAAACGGTGGTGGCCAACGCCAAGGCGCAGCTGCCGTCCCTGCGTCACCAGTTACGGCAGAGCCGGTATGCCCTGGCCGTGCTGGTGGGGGAAATGCCCCAGGTATTTCAGGTGGGGGGTGGCACCCTGGACGGTTTGCAGCTGCCCGAGATTCAGGCTGGCTTGCCGGATCAGGTGCTCGCCCAGCGGCCGGATATTGCTCAAGCCCAGGCGCAGCTGATGGCTGCGGATTATTCCGTGGCTGCGGCCCGGGCTGATTACTGGCCCTCCATTACCCTGACCGGTAGCGGCGGCTATGCCAGCAGCGCCCTGTCGTCACTGTTTAACGGTGATGCGGTGTACAGCCTGGGTGTCTCGCTGGCCCAGACCCTGTTCGACGGTGGCGCCCGCGGTGCCCGGATCGACCAGAGCAAGGCCGCCTGGGAGGAGCAGGTGGCAAGCTACACCGGTACCTTGCTGGTGGCTCTGCAGGAAGTGGAGCAGTCCCTGAGCAATGTGCAGGCGCTGGCCGATCAGCAGCAGTATCGCGAGGAAGCCTACACCCAGGCGGAGGAAGCCTACCGGGTGGCGCAGGTGCGCTATCAGGAAGGTGAAACCGAACTCACCGATGTGCTCAGTGCGCAGAGCAGTTTCAACAATGCCCGCCAGAACAGCCTGGAACTGATTTATAACCAGTACCAGTCCCGCGTCACGCTGTACCGGGTGCTGGGAGCCTCTGAATAACTCCTTGCGTACTCAGCGTGGCCTGAAGCGTTCAGCAGTTGTGTCTTGTCTCGAAGGGAAGGGATGCTCCCTGGAAGGTGGCCGGGCCGCGGAGGAATCCTGAGGGGTATTCTGCGATTTCCTCACCCAAGAGGGCACAGAGATCACCGGGGAAGGTGAAATTCTGTGCCCTCTGTCTTTCTTTGATACGGTTTGCCGGTGGCAGCTCGAATCGACAGAATATGGGACTCTTTCTGCGTTCCCGGATAGCCCGTGCTTCCTTTGGTGTATCACCCCGACTACAGTTTCCCTTTTCCCGGCAAACACCGTTTTCCCATGGAAAAATTTTCCCTGCTGCAGGGGTATCTGCGCAGCAAGGGGATTGCCCGTGGCGACAATGAATTTCGTCCCGGCCGGGCAAAGCCTGCGTTGTTAAGTCAGGCCCATTGTCCACAGTATGTGTCGGCCATGGTGAATGGCACGCTGGAGAGCAAGGCATTACGGCGCATGGGCTTGCCGTGGAGCGAGGGGTTGATGAAGCGCACCTGCATTGCGCCCATGGGCACCCTGATGACGGCGCAGCTGGCCCTCCAGCATGGTCTCGCGTGTCACCTGGCCGGAGGCACTCACCATGCCCATTACGATTTCGGTTCCGGTTTCTGCATCTTCAATGACCAAGCCTTTGCGGTGCAGCAATTGCTTGCCCGGGGGGCTGTGGAAACCGTGCTGTTGTTTGATTGCGATGTGCATCAGGGCGACGGCACGGCAGCCATGCTGGCGCAAGAGCCGCGGGCATTTACCTGCTCGATTCATTGCGAGAAAAATTTTCCGGTCAGAAAAATGCACAGTGATCTGGATGTGGGGTTGCCGCCGGGAATGACTGATGGCGATTATCTTGATGTGGTGTTCGATACCCTGGAGCGGTTGCTGGATCAGCTGCAGCCGGATCTGGTGTTCTATGATGCCGGGGTGGATATTTATGCGCAGGATCCGCTGGGGCGTCTGGCTGTTTCCGAACAGGGCATCGCTGACCGGGACCGCGGTGTCATCGAGCGTTGTCGCCGCCGGCATATTCCGGTGGCGACGGTGATAGGTGGCGGCTACGATGATGACCGTGATGCGCTGGCGCGCCGTCACGCCATCGTGATTGAGGAAGCGGCCACAATAGCGGCCTTGTCCCCGTAGTCGCCACTCAAGGAGTTCTCATGTCCAAAGCACTGTTGATCATGGCCCATGGTAGCCGCAGTGATACCGCCAACGACGAATTTCGCGCGTTGGTGGAGACGGTGGCAGAATCCGCCCACGCCGCCGGCGAGGAATATGTGGCCGTGCTGCCCTGTTTTCTAGAGCTGGCGTTTCCTTCCCTGATCGAGGCAATCCAGCAACTGGAGCACCAGCCGGTGACACATGTGCAGTTGTACCCCTTGTTCTTCAACAAGGGCAAGCATGTGGGCCGGGACATTCCCGCCCAGATCGAGGATGCCCGGGCGCGGTTCCCGGAACTGTCCATCGAGTTGCTGGATTACTTCGGCAACGCCAAGGGGTTGGCGCCGCTGGTGTTGAGCCATATTGTGGCGCAGTCTGGCGACTAGAATGACTTGGCGAACACCAGCCCGCCCCACAGAACATTACGGTCGCCTACCCCTTCCTTAAGTTCTGAAGTGTGGCCACGCAAGACATAACTCAGGCGATAGCCATCGCCAAAACCCCAGGTGTACCCCAGCCAGGCTTCGGCAATGGCGTGGTTGATCTCGTCGCTATCGTAGCTCACATCGCTGTCGCGGAATTGCCCCTGCAGAAACACATTGTAGGCGCGACCCACCAGGGAAATGCCGCCCCACAGATAATGCTCGCTGCCTTGTTCCATGGAATTGGCACTGTTGCGCTCGCCATAGCGGGCCAGCTCCGGGTTGCTTTGCCACCATGGGGCACGCAATTTTCCGGCGCGAAAGCTGAGGCTCCAGCGCGCTTCGGTGATATAGCCGACAGACCCTTCAACGGTGCTTTTGACTTCCAGGTTATCAGTGGAGACAGGCAGCGTTTTCTGACGCGCCAGTGAATAGCGGGCGGTGGGTTCGCCACCGTCACTGATCTGGTGGTTCCAGCCTTCAGCATGTTCACTGCCGATGGCCTTGTGGAAACTGTTTTGCAGATTGCCGGCCAGATCCAGTCCCAGGGCACCGACGGTCAGGGTGCTGTGCCAGGCGACCTTGTCTTGCGGATTGACCTGAATGCGGCTGCTGGAAGCATATAACAGGCTGGCATACGGACGGTCGTCATATTGTGGAGCAGCGATGCCCTTGTCTTCGGGCGTAAAGCCGAACAGGCCGGCTTCAAAGCTGTGGCCAAGCTCACTGGTGTTACCAATGCCATCGACGCCAATGCCGCGGTCTATCCAGCCCAGCGGTGTATCCAGAGACAAGGCAAAATCCCGGGCCTTGGTGCCGGTGGCGGCGACGCTCAAACCGTAGGTGTAATCCTGGTCGCGGCTGCCGGGGACCAGGGCATCGTTATCCAGTGTGAAGGACCAGCTTCCGGTGTTTTCTTCGCTGTCAGTCGCGGTCTGGGAGACGGGTTGACGATAGGGGGCGTGGGCGGGGTTGCCGACCATGGCCAATCTCAGTGATGGCGGCTGCTCTCCGGCATCTGCGGTGACGGGGATCAGCAGGGCCGCGGCGGTCAGCAGAGCTGCGCAGGTTTGGGGTAAAGCCGGTTTTTTTCGTTTTTTCCTCATGGTTTGTTATCACCCGTTCTCTGTCATTAAGCGGCGTGTTGCCGTGACGTACTGCTGGGCGATTGTGGGTGGTGCGCATTGTTGTTCTGCCAGCGTCGTACCGTGGTACATGCAATCAGATGACAAGAATGGTGACAGACTGTTCGATAACAAAGCGCGAAAGACTGAGCCTTTTAATCGATTTTTTCGAACTTTATAGATTTTACAAGAGGTGGAAAACACTCGGGACGCGGCCATTTCCTGACCGGATTCTCACCGCCGCCGGCGAATGTGTCATTGAGCCGCGGGCAGGCCCATCGTAGCCTGCACCCCATATTTCCCGTGGTAATCAGTCAAGAGATTGAGGAGGCCCCAGGTGGCAGAAGCATATATCGTAGCGGCGGTTCGCACCGCAGGTGGCAAGAAGAACGGCCGGTTAAGCAAGACTCACCCGGCGGACATGGGCGGCAAGGTTATCGATGCCCTGATCGAGCGCACCGGCCTGCCGGCGGACAAGGTAGACGACGTGATCTACGGTTGTGTCAGCCAGATCGGTCCGCAGACCTTCAATGTGGCTCGCACCTCTATTCTCAGCTCATGCCTGCCGGAATCCGTACCGGGCGTGTCTATCGATCGCCAGTGCGGTTCTTCCCAGCAAGCCATTCACTTTGCGGCCCAGGCGGTCATGAGTGGCACTCAGGATGTGATCATCGCCGGTGGTGTGGAATCCATGAGCCAGGTGCCGATCGGTTCTCCGGCGGTGGCCGTGAAGGAAATGGGGTCTCCGTTCGATGGCGTGGAAATCAGTAAACGTTACCCGGGTGAGCATTTCAGCCAGTTCAACGGTGCCGAGCGCATGGCCGAGAAATACGGCGTGAGCAAGGAAGAGCTGGATCAGTTCGCCTATGACTCCCACAAGCGTGGCGCGGCGGCCACCGAAGCGGGCCGTTTCAAGGACGAGATCATTCCGATCACCGTGACCCTGGAAGACGGCTCCCAGGAGGAGCACGTGGTAGATGAAGGGATTCGTTGGGAAGCGGATCTGGCCGCCATCAAGGCACTGAATCCGCTGGTTGACGGCGGCTACATCAGCGCGGCCAATGCCAGCCAGATCACCGATGGCGCGTCTGCGCTGATGATCGTCAGCGAGAAAGCCCTGAAAGAATTTGGCCTGACGCCGCTGGCCCGTATTCACGCCATGTCGGTAGTTGGTTCTGATCCGACCATGGTGCTGGAAGGCCCGATCCCTGCTACCGAAAAAGTGCTGGCCGCAGCGGGCATGACTATTGGCGATATCGATCTGTATGAAGTGAACGAAGCGTTTGGCTCTGTACCGCTGGCCTGGATGAAAGCGGTGGGCGCGGATTACGACAAACTGAACGTGAACGGTGGTGCCCAGGCACTGGGTCACCCGCTGGGTGGCACCGGTACCAAGCTGATGGGTACCCTGATCTACGAACTGAAGCGTCGTGGTGGCAAGTATGGATTGCTGGCAATCTGTGAAGGCCTTGGAACGGCTAACGCGACGATCATTGAAGTGCTGTAACGTCAGTTGAAAGTTTAAACGCGTGTGAGGTTGGTGTCAGCCGTCCTGACGCTGGTTCCGTGCCGCGACGTTCCGCCTGATAAAAAGCCGCTCCGGGAAACCGGGGCGGCTTTTTTGTCTGCAGGGGGTAGCGAGTCTCGAGTTTCGAGTTGCGAAAATCAAAAGCGAAAAGAAAAATCTTTGTCTTTCGGTTTTCGTGGGTTTTGCTCTTCGCAACTCGCAACTCGCAACTCGCAACTCGCAACTCGCAACTCGCAACTCGCAACTCGCAACTCACAATGTACCCGTTAGCACTGTGCCTGGCTGGGGAAAAGTCATCAGCTGAGCCTTTCCACTAGCCAGACCCCGGCAAGCAACATGATCGAAAGTGACCCGACTGGCACAAAAATGCGTTGATAAAAATGCGTTTGCCGCATCAGATACGCCAAGGGAACAAATACCAGAACAATGGCAACCTGACCCAGCTCTACACCGAGATTAAAGCCCAGAAGTGGCAGGAAGATGCCGCTGTCGGTCAATCCCAGGTCCGCAAGAACCGAGGCGAAACCCATGCCGTGGATCAGACCAAAGACAAACGCCATTACCCATCGTTTGGGGAAGTAACGGGGCAGCAAGTTTGCTACGGCGCCAATGGCAACGGTGGCGGCAATGGCAGACTCCACCAGCCATGAAGGCAGTGAGATGATACCCAGAGTGGCAAGCCCCAGCGTGAGTGAATGCGTCAGCGTGAAGGCCGTCACGATGGCCAGGGTTTGAGTCAGCGCGCTGCCCATGTTGGCAGCCGGTTGCCAACCACCTCTTTGCCAGACCAGTACCGCGGGGAACAACAGGGTCAGCAGAAACAGAATGTGATCATAGCCAATCAGGATGTGGTGGATCCCCTGATAAACAAAACCCTGGAAGGCTGGCCAGAGGGGGGTGAGTTCTGCGTTGAACTGCTGGCGGCGTTGCTGGTTGCTAAAGGTGGCGGTAAGTTGGGTGCCATCCTGGTCCAGACGCAAAAGGCCATGATGATCCGGGTCGCGCTCAAACAGGAGCTGGTAATCGACTTCCAGCTGTTGGGGAGGGGCGCTGCATTGGCCTTGCAAGTGCAGGGCCGCATAGGTGCCATCCACATGATCAATGGCCTGCAAACGGGTCAGGGTTAATGGGCACGGATAACGTATGTCGTCCTGCAAGGCCGTCAGACTGAGTGCGGGCAATATCTCTTTGCCCAAACTGCCCTGCATACGTTGCAACTCCCCCCAGGTGATCACCGCATCGCGATTCTCATCAAGCGGAATCAGCAGGTTCAGATCTCTCAGGGCAATGTCCCAACGTCCGGACAGTTGTTTGCTGTCGGAGCGAGCGTCGAGTTGCAGGTAACTGTCACTGGGTTTATGCGCCAGGGCCTGCATCGTGATCAGGGCAAGAATCAGGGATAATATCGCTTTCATCGGGTTGCCCTCTCGTTCCAGTGTTGAGAAGGCGCGTCGTTGATGTTGTGACGTTGAATAAATCGGTAGGCATCATCCAGTGATTTTTCATTTTCGCTCAGTGCCGCACTGGCCAGCAGGATGCGCAGATCGCTCAGCTCCCTTTGTGTTTCCCAGTTAGCTCTGGCCGCCTCAAGTGCCTCGTCAGCCTGTTCCGTTACCGACAGTAAAAAACGGGCGTGTTCACGATGATGAATGGGTCTTTGTGATTGTTGGGCCATGTCGACGCGTTGCTGATAGGCATTGCGCCAGTTTGAAGCTTCAGAATGCCGACTTCGCTTGGCGGCAATGGCCAGGCGTAGCAGGGCGTTATCCCTGTCCTGCCAGTCCAGCAGATCGGTAATCACCTTGGCGTTGGCACCTTGCATAAGCCAAATGTCACTCTGCAAATAACGCAGGTAGGGCGATTGTGGAGCTATCTGCAAGGCCTGTTGAACATGGGTAAGTGCCAAGGCGTTATCCCCTTGTTGCACGGCGATTTCAGTGAGCAGGGTGTATAGCCACTGGCGTTCGTCATCTGTCATTGAAAGCTGATCACTGTTGGCCAGCCGGGTCAGTGTCTGCTCGGCCTTGTCCAGGTTGCCGGTGATTGCCTGGATTCCACTGAGGCAGAGGATGACACTGGTGGCAGGGAGAGAAGTTGCGGCCTGCTGACAGGCTTGTCGAGAAGAGGTGAAGTGGCCTTGCACGCGATCCAGGTTGGCAAGCATCAGCCAGGCCTGGCCCTCATCCGGGCGTTGTTCAAGCAAGCGATTCAGTCGGCTTCGAGCCAAGGAAAAATGGTGCTGGTACTGTTCGATTTCTGCCATCAGCAGTTGCGTAGCGGCAGAGTTGGTGGGCGTCAGGAACGGCTTTAATGTGGCTTGGGCATAACCCAGAAAGCGGGAGTCCTCCCTGAGTCGAGCTTCATCAATCAGTTGTCGTGCCTGCGCTGTGGCGTTGGCCTGGTTTTTGATCGGTGAAGATTGCTGCAGCGCTTGTTCGGCCGGAGATAGTCGAGCCAGAACCTGGTCGTTGGAAGATGGGGTGTAGGGGGCCGCCCAGTTCCGCCCGGCAATCAGGCTGAACAGGACGACAAAAAAAGGTGCCATCACTCTGTAGTGATGGCACACCCCCCGATTCCATTTTTTAGTTTGGAGAGTCCAGAACACTGTTGTAGGCCTCCGGGTTGTTCTGGTCGCGGTCCACAAGCCGCAGGTTGTTGATGTTGACCGGGTCGCGGTCATCTCGTGTATTGGCCAACTGCACCTTGACGAACGCCGTGTAGTTAATGGCAGCATTCGCTTGCGGTGGCGGTCGGTCATTATTGTCGTCACCGCCGCAGGCGCTCAGCGCCATTGCAGAAAGCAGTACGGTGGTCATGGTAAAAAAACGCATGATGTCCTCCAGTTACATGGCCACGTTGTTGGCACCCGGCAGCGGGGTGTTCAGGTAGGGGAAAGTGGTGAGATAGGCATTCGGGTCCGGAAGCGCTCCGTCATTCACAATAGCGCCACCATTTACCTGGCTATTTTGTGTGCCACAGCTACCGATCTCGCCGCCCGGATCTGCGCCATTAACGTCGCCACCACACAGGAACCCTTCGGCAGCGGTGAGTGCAATATCGACTACATCATCAATGGGCCGGCGACCATTGGGGAAACCGGCAAAGTCTCCACCTGCTACGCCCAAATCCACCTGGGAGCCTGCTGCAGTTGCCGGGATGGCAGTGTTGAGGCGCAGTATTTCACTGGCCGTTACCATGGGCAGCTGGGTAACGCCGGGTACACCCGTCAGGAAGACCGTGACCAGATCGTTACGTGGTGTCTCAGGAGCCGTGACACCAAACAGGATCTCTACCAGTGCAGGCAGCGTCGGATTGGTCACATAGGTGGCAAACTGACCGTCATCTTTCGGTTCACTGGCATTGAAACGGTCCTTGTCCTGCAGACCGATAACGACCTCATTGACCAGCGGATTACCGAGGCGTGACACCTGTGTATAGGCGCCACCCTTCACGGCCGGCCCTTTGGCATTCGCACTGGCGGTAGTGTCTGTGCCTTTCGGGGAAGGGTTAATGACGGTGGCCTGACGTACACTTGCGGTAGTCCAGCCGCCAATAACGCTGTTTTCGCCGGTCAGACAGGACGCCGGTACTTCCAACGCCAGACTGGTGACGTTCTTGTCGCCAATGGTATTGCTTCGGGAATCGCGGTCGCCGAGTGGATTGAGCGCAACCAGATCAAATACTTCCCCGAGGTTCACCACAAAGCCTTCCTGTCGTTGACCCGCAAATACTTTGCCCGGCATGGGGCAGTCCGGGATGGCAACCTCGTGGATAAAGCTGTCGGCATAGGTGGCATAGTCCGGCAGCGATTTGGTGCCGATGTTGTCCAGGGGCTTGTCGAATGTCTCACTACCGCTGCCGGCATCGGTGAGATTTTGTACTGTGCCGGTGCGACGATCGCCGGTAATCATCTTCACTGTATAGGTTTCGAGCACGTTCTGGGCGCTATTGTTACCTGCGGTAATCTGGCCAATATTGATCAGTGGAACGGGTACGCTGGTGCCTCCAACATCGACTGCCAGATTTTTGCGTTCGGTGTTGAACTGGAATTGGAAGGTAATGTCTTCCTGGGCATTGCCGGTGTTGTCGATGTGAATCTCGTAGATGGCCTCGTCGTCCAAGGAAAAGTAGTTGGGGCCGCCATAGGCATCTTGCAGCGGCAGATAATTGGCGATCAGGGTGACGTAATTCTCGCGATCAGCTTCGTAGCTGTTGAACATGTAGAAATCGGTGCCATCAACTTTGGGCATGCCGGTAATGAAAGGCGCTTCCCGATGACTGGATGCCAGGGCGCTGGTGCTCGCCAGCACCATGGCCAAGGTAGAGGCAGCGGGGATGAGAAGACTGCGGCATTGCATGGTGGATCTCCCTTTGTATTCGTTGTGAAGGGAGTTACGCCCGACACGGCGTTACGGATGCAGAAAATATTTTGTTTTTTTATGCATCCAATCCGTCGACATTCACGTACTACTAACATCTTTACTGTCATGACTGGGCCTGTTCACACCAACTCAGGCCCCGGTTATGGATTGCGACAATCAACGGCTAGTGACTTTGCTGGCGAAGTCCGCACAGGGCGACCGGCAATCGTTCGCCAGTCTTTATCAGCAAACCAGTGCGGCGATTTATGGCATGTGCGTGCACTTGCTGCGCAATACCGATGAGGCTCAGGACGTGTTGCAGGAAACCTACATTCAGGTATGGCATCACGCGGGTGAATACCACGCAGACCGTGGTACTCCGATTACCTGGATGATGTCTATTGGCCGTTATCGTTGTCTCGACGCCCTGAGGCGCAGGCGGCATCACGTGGATTTCCAGCCGGTGGAGTCCATCCAGGAGAGCGACGCGCCGGGGCCTATGCAAATGGCAGACGCCCAGTCTGAGCGTCAGCGTCTGAGTGATTGCCTCAAGGATCTTGATGAGCGCTATCGCTCTACCATCGAGATGGCTTACTACCGTGGGTTCACACACCAGGAGCTGGCAATGGCCATGGGCCAGCCCTTGGGAACGACCAAGAGTCTTGTCCGTCGTGGCCTGTTAGTGTTGAGACGGTGTCTCGGTTCATGAGGCCTGATCATTTTGAGCGTAACCAGGCGCTTGCTTCTGAATATGTGGTGGGGACATTGCAGGGTGCTGCACGCAAGCGATTCGAGCACTGGATGATGGAATCACCGCGCTTGCGTCGTCAGGTGTGGTATTGGGAGCGAAGGCTTGAACCGTTCAATAACACTTTGCCCAAAACGGCACCTCCTGCGCAGCTGTGGGATCAGATAGAGCAACGGTTGTTCCCGGAGCCGCAAGCATCCAATGCCAGCGCAGGGCACAGGCACAGGCAGGGGCTGTGGTTCTGGCGCTGGAGTGCAGGGCTCGCCATGGCGGCTTTGCTGGTTGTACTGATATGGACTCCTTTGCCATCGCAATCCACACAGGGGGTGGTGGCGGTGGTTCAGTCGGAACAGGCTCTACCGCTCTGGGTGATGAATGCGTCCACGGCGGATCACAGCTTGACCATGAAGGCCTTGCCGTCGGTGGCTACCAATACGGGGCAGGATTTTGAACTGTGGCTGCTGTCAGGGTCAGGCGTGCCCGTTTCCTTGACGGTGTTACCGACGGAAGGAGCCGAATTACGTATTCAGTTGAGCAACGAGCAGGCGCGAGAATTGCTGGAGAGCCGATCGCTTGCCATCAGTCTTGAGCCCAAGGGAGGGTCGCCTACCGGGCAACCCACCGGCCCGGTTCTCTATCACGCTCAGCTGGTAGATTTCTGAGGTGACCGCAACGGTAGCAACAACAGTAAGCGAAGAGGGCGTGCGGCCGGCGGTCATTGCTACTCCAGCGAGCTTTCGGCCTCTTCCAGCGCTTCCATGGCTTCCAGCAGGGCTCCCTCCAGCTCGTCATGCTGTTTCTTGAGGCGCGCTTGATCTCCCAGCAAGCCGTTCATTTCGTTTTTACGGCTATCGTCGGTGTAGAGTGATTCATCGCCCAGAGACGCTTCGGTCTTTTCCAGTTGGCTTTCACAGTCGGCCAGTTGTTTTTCCAGCTTTTCTACCTGCTTTTTCAGCGGTCGCAGTTGTTCACGCTTTTGGGCGGCCAGTTGACGACGGGCCTTGGCATCCATGCCGTCATCGGCTTTTTCTTCCCGTGCCGGTTTGCCGTCCTTGCGGTTTTGTTGCAGCCAGCGAGCGTAGTCATCCAGGTCGCCATCGAAGCGGCGAACCTCGCCGTTGGCCACCAGCCAGAATTCGTCCACCGTGGTTTCCAGAAGGTGGCGATCGTGGGACACCATGACCACAGCACCTTCGAAGGCCTGCAAGGCGAGGGTGAGGGCCTCGCGCATGTCCAGGTCAAGATGGTTGGCCGGTTCGTCCAGAACCAGCAGGGCGGGTTTTTCCTGCACGATCATGGCCAGTGCCAGGCGGGATTTTTCCCCGCCCGAGAAGCGGCCCACCGGGGCAAAGACATCATCGCCATGGAATCCGAAGCGGCCCAGTTCGCTACGCAGTTGCGATTCGCTCCATTTGGGATAAAAACGGGACAGCATCTGGTAAGGCGTGTCGCTGTGATCCAGCCGGTCGACCTGTTGTTGGTGAAAGTAGCCTACGGCAAGGTCCCGGTCTTTTTCAAAGCGCCCGGCCAGGGGCGGCAGCTCGCCGACGAGCGTGCGGATGAGGGTGGATTTGCCCGCGCCGTTGGGGCCCAGCAGTCCCAGCCGGGACTCGGGACGCAGGCTCAGGCTGACCTGGCTGAGGATGGCCACGTCACCCTCATTGTTGCGGTAACCGCATTGCACCTGTTCTAGGTTTTCCATGGGGTTAGGCAGCTTTTCCGGCATATGGAAGTCAAAGCTGAAACCGGAATCCACATGGGCCGGGGCGATCAGTTCGAGCTTTTCCAGCGCCTTCACCCGGCTCTGGGCCTGCTTGGCCTTGCTGGCCTTGGCCTTGAAACGGCGGATGAAGGTTTGCAGGTGGGCCACCTGGGCCTGCTGCTTGTCGTGCATTTTTTGTTGCAGCGCCAGTTGCTCGGCGCGCTGGCGTTCGAAGTCGGAGTAGCCGCCACTGTAGTGATGCAGTTTTTGCCGTTCGATATGCAGGATCTGGTTTACCGTGGCATCCAGAAAGGCACGGTCGTGGGAGATCACCAGCAACGCCCCGGGTTGCTGGATCAGGTAGCTTTGCAGCCACAGGATGGCATCCAGATCCAGGTGGTTGGTGGGCTCATCCAGCAGCAGCAGGTCGGCGTCGCTCATCAGCACCTGGGCCAGATTCAGGCGCATGCGCCAGCCACCGGAAAAGCTGGAGACAGGCTGGCGCTGCTGGGTTTCGCTGAATCCCAGGCCGGCTAACAAGGTGGCCGCGCGGGCGGGTTGTTGCCAGGCGTGCAGGGCTTCCAGTTCGCCATGGGCGACGGCAATGGCGTGATTGTCACCGGCGCTTTCTGCGTCGGCCAGTTTGTGCTCTGCGCGGCGCAGGGCCTTGTGTCCGTCCAGCACATAGTCCACGGCAGGCTGTGCCAGGGCCGGCACTTCCTGGGCCATCATGGCCAGACGCCAGTCATTGGGACAATTCAGGTTGCCGCCGTCGCTCTCCAGTTCGCCCATGATAAGCTTGAACAGCGAACTCTTGCCGGTACCGTTGCGGCCCACCAGCCCCACGCGCCAGCCTTTGTGCAGCACAAAACTGGCCTCCTCCAGCAGGAGGTCCGGGCCGCGGCGCAGGTTGATCTGTTCCAGAGAAAGCATGGTGGGTCCGTCAATAATGAGAAACCGGCGCAGTGTAAGCCAGCCAATCGGATGGGGGAACCGTGGACGATACCGTGAAACAGGATCTTTGGCGCTACGCGCTGGGACGGTGGCAGGACAAGGCGTTTGAGCAGGCTTGCCTGACGTTGCAGGATACCTACCAGGTGCCGGTGTCGTTGTTATTGTGCGGGCTGTGGCTGGCGGCCTCCGGCAAGCAGCCGGATGCGATGGTAGGGCGGCGCGTGGCGGAGGTGGCGGAGCAGTTCGAAGTCGACTATCTACGGCCGTTGCGCGCGGTGCGGCGAAAGGCCGGTAAGGATGTCCGTCTGCCTGAATTCAAACGCCAGCTGCAGCAGGTAGAACTGGAAGGTGAGCGCTGGCTGCTCACTACCTTGCCGTCCCTGTGCGATAACCTGCTGCCGGCGGGGGGGCAGGTAGACCCGATGGCGTGGATGTTGGTGCTGGTGCCGGAACTGGCGCAATGTGAGGGGCTGCAGGATGCGTTGAACGTGCTGGTTGAATTGAAAGTTCAACTTTGAACTTTCCACTGGCCCCTGCCATTCTTCTTTTCCCTTGAGTTTCACCGGACCGCATCATGACCATCGACCTCGACTTTGACCGCGATCATCTCTGGCACCCCTACACCTCTACCTCCAAACCGCTGCCCACCTTTCCGGTGGCCAGTGCTCGCGGGGTACGGCTGACGCTGGAAGATGGTCGTGAGCTGGTGGATGGCATGTCGTCCTGGTGGGCGGCGGTGCATGGCTACAACCACCCGGTGCTTAACCAGGCTGCCAAAGACCAGATCGATCGCATGGCCCATGTCATGTTTGGTGGTCTGACCCATGAGCCTGCCGTCGAGCTCGGCAAGACCTTGGTGGCGCTCACCCCTGCGCCTTTGCAAAAGGTCTTTCTGGCAGACAGTGGTTCTGTGTCGGTTGAGGTTGCCATCAAGATGGCGTTGCAGTTCTGGCTGAGCCAGGGGCAAACCGGCAAGGACAAGTTGCTGGCGCTGCGTAACGGCTATCACGGCGATACCTTTGGGGCCATGGCTACCTGTGATCCGGTCAATGGCATGCATTCCCTGTTCAGTGGTGTGCTGGCAAAACACCACTTCGCCCCCGCCCCACAGAGCGCGTTCGAGGGCCCGTTGCAGGAAGAGGATGTGGCCGCAGTGCGCTCCGTGCTGGAACAACACAGTGGTGAGATTGCAGCCATTATTTTGGAACCGGTGGTACAGGGTGCCGGCGGCATGCGCATTTACCACCCCGGTTATCTGAAGGCCGTGCGTGCACTGTGTGATGAATTCGGCGTGCTGCTGATTTTCGATGAAATCGCCACCGGGTTTGGCCGTACCGGCAAGCTGTTTGCCATGGAACACGCGGATGTGTGCCCCGATATCCTCTGCCTGGGCAAGGCGATCACCGGGGGCTACTTGACCCTGGCCGCAACGTTGTGCACCGACCGTGTGGCCGCGGGTATTTGCGATGGTGAGGCGGGCGTGTTGATGCATGGCCCTACTTTCATGGGCAACCCACTGGCCTGTGCGGTGGCCAACGCCAGCATCCAGTTGCTGCTGGATTCCGACTGGCAGCAGAAAGTGGCCGCCATTGAGCAGCAGCTAAAACAGGAGCTGCTGCCTCTGAAGGCGCTGGACAGTGTGGCAGACACACGGGTGCTGGGGGCCATCGGTGTGATGGAGATGCAAGAGCCAGTGGCCATGGAACAGGTGCAGCAACAGTTTGTGGAGCAGGGGGTATGGATTCGCCCGTTCGGCAAACTGGTCTACATCATGCCCCCGTTTGTCATCGAACCGGCAGACCTGAGCAAATTGACCGGCGCCATGCGGGACCTGGCAGAGCGAAGTTGAAAGTTCAAAGTTGAAGGTTCAAAAGCGTGAACCAAACATTCCACACGGGTGCCGTGCCGCAGCGCTACAAACAACCAGCAACGTCCGCGCACTCAATTGCCAGGGGGCATGGCGCGGCTCTAGTCTACGCCAGATAGCGCGATGGCCTGCTCGCGCTTTTAAACGTTGAACTTTCAACTCAACTACCGAAACCCCGGCATGGCCTGAATAAGATGACGCTGAACTTCCAGCCATTCGCCAATCAGGCGCCAGTGCTGGCGATCATCAAGATTACGGGACACTGCAGCATCCATGACGCCTTCGCCATGGCTCATGGCTTGCACATAAAGCTGTGTGTCCCGGAGGGTCACCAGATACGGAATCTTGAGGCTGGTCAGGAACTGACGCAGCGCAGCATACATCTTGGTACGGGTACGTGCCCGGTTGGCGACTACGGCCAGCCGGCGTGGCCGACGGCGATAGGTCGGGGTCAGCATGACGGTCTGAAGAAAGCGGGTAGTGGCACGAATGTCGATGGGGCTGGGCAGCACTGGTACCAACACGATCTGCGACAGCCGCAGCAAGTGGTCGAGTTCATGGGGGTCCAGCCCCGCAGGAGAATCGATGACGACCAGTTCACCGGCCTGATCCAGCTTTTGTTGCAGGCGGCCCAGAGACAGCGGCTCCGACACCGGCCACGACAGGCCATGAATATGGGCGCTCTTGCGCAGTTTCAGCCATTGAGTCGCCGATTGCTGGGGATCGAGATCAAGCAGGGTCACCGGACGGCCGAGTGCTTCGTAATAGCTGACCAAATTAGTGGCAATAGTGGTTTTTCCGCAGCCGCCCTTGCTATTGGCAACCAGTATAACGGTGCGTTTGACCGTGGTTACCGGGCTGTTATGTGCGCTATTCATGCGGTTGAGTGCCAAGATTTTCGTATGATTGTACCCGTCCTTGCGTTCCGGGCGACTGGCATCCCGGAAAACAGTGAATCCCCTCACATTTGTCACACTACCGCATCTGACTGAAAAGTGGTGTAAATTGTTGTGCCTCGGGGCATTGCTGCAGGGAACCTTGAGCGATTTCGCTGTCATAAATGGGAAGGAAATCGGGATGCGTTATTTTCTCATCATTGTTGCATTGATCGCTGCGCTGCTGGCAGCCTTGTTCACCATTCCGCTTGGGGGTGGCAAGCCGCTGCTTAACTGGCAGCACGTGCAGGAGAACTGGCAGCAACCTGATCGGATGTTTGGCAATGGGCTATCGCCCTGGATTGGACAATCCGGGGAAACCGAGCTGTACCGCTGGCGTGACCCGGAGGGAAACTGGCAGTATGGCCAGATTCCGCCACCGGGGGTGCATGCCGAAGCGGTTACCGTAAAAGATCCGAAGACCATCAGCGCTGAAGAGATGCGCGGTGGCAAGGGATTGGAACAGACACAACAACAGTAGGCCAATTGGAGGCAGAATGAAGAAATTGGGAATCGTACTGGCAGGCTCTGTACTGCTGGTCGCCTGTGGTCAGGACAAGGCCGAAATCAAGACTGACGACCAGAAAGCATCCTATGCACTGGGTTTCCGCAGTGCGGAACAGATGCGAAGCCTGGAGAATCTGGACCTGGATGCCATGGTTGCCGGCTTGCGCGATGGTTTCAAGGAAGGTGGCGAGTCCCGTTTGGGTGAGGAAGATCTGGATCAGCTGATTCGTGATTTCCAGGGCCGCATGATTGCCGCCGAGCAGAAGAAGATGGAAGAGAAAGCGGGCGCAAATCTGGAGGCCAGCGAGACCTTCCTGAAAGAGAACGGTGCCCGTGAAGGTGTGACGACCACCGACAGTGGCCTGCAGTATGAAGTGCTGGCTTCCGGTGAAGAAGGCGCTGCGTCCCCTACCCTGGAAGACACCGTGGAAGTGCATTACCACGGTACCCTGCCCGATGGCACGGTGTTCGACAGTTCTGTTGATCGCGGCCAGCCGGCCACCTTTGGTCTGCAGCACATCATCAAGGGCTGGCAGGAAGCGCTGCCGATGATGAAGGAAGGCGACAAGTGGAAGATCGTTGTGCCGCCGGCGCTGGGTTACGGTGAGCAAGGAGCCGGTGGTGACATCGGTCCGAACCAGGTGCTGATCTTCGAGATTCAGCTGCTGGACGTGAAAGGCGGTGAAGACGTTGCCGGCGAATAAGTGCCGCAGGTTTTCTTGCTGAAAAAGGGCGCCTTCGGGCGCCCTTTTTCATGCCGGGATTATTTTTGTGCGCGCCTAGTGCATCGCCTGCTTGAGAGGCGGTTCCTGCTGGTGGATGCTCAGTATCAACTGGTCTTCCAGGGAAAAACGTTCCTCCAGGGTCTCCATCAGGCGGCTGATGCGCTGCGGTAGTTCTGCTTTCAGCGTGGCGCAGGTGTCCGGGTTTTCAAAATCCGCGTTAAAAGCCAGGGCTTCGTCGGTGGAGCTGTCCAGCTGGCGAAGAATCTGGTGGGTCAACCCCGGGTTTTCGCGATGGAAATGGCGGGCCTCGTTGACCAACTCGCGATATACCTCGAAATAGCCTGCGCTGATGTAGTCCATCAGCAACTCACAAAAGTGCTGCAATTGTTGTTGGCGAGGCATGTCTGAACGGGACAGGCCACGGATGCCCTGCAGCGCACAAAGCAGCACGATCAATTGTTGGCGTTCGTCCAGCCACGCTTTCACCAGAGCTTCGATACGATGCCATTGAACCATTGCGTCAGAAGAAGATGAGCTCGCCATTGTGTTCCCTCCCTAGTGAATGGCTGCGCGAATTTTGTCGTGGGGCTATCGAGACTAGGACGGAGGCAAACTCCGGTGCAAGGGCCAGAATGGGGCGCGCCGGGGCCGATGTCGGGATGAACGGTAAAAGCGTTGCGGGCTCAATGGCTTGCTGATAAAGACGGATTTGTCATAACGGCGGTCCTTTTTGTGCCGCCGGCATCACACTGTGTGTCGCCCGCAGAGGGGTGAAGAAGGACGGGGGGCAGATTACTGGCCCAGCCACTGGGCAACCCAGGGCCATATCCAGGGTAAAGCCATGGCGGTGACCAGGCCGCACAGGCCCAGGGCAAGGCCGGCAAAGGCGCCGGCTTTTTCGCCGTATTCAAAGGCGCGGGCGGTGCCGATGGCGTGCGCCACCAGCCCGAGAGCAAAGCCCTTGATGCGTTGGTCGTTTACTTTTAGCAGCCGGAAGATCGGGCCGGCGGTCAGCGCGCCCACAATCCCGGTGATGGCCACCGCGCCGGCTGCCAGTGAGACATATCCTCCGGTGGATTTGACCACCTCTACCGCGATGGGGGTGGTGATCGATTTTGGCGCCAGCGAGCCCACCACTTCTGCCGGTGCGCCCAGCCACCAGGCCAGACCGACGGCAATGGCAGCGGAAATGGCGGCACCTATAAGGGTAGCCACCACGATGGGGGTCAGCACGCTGCGAACGGCGTGCAGCTGACGGTACAGAGGCCAGGCCAGGGCCACGGTGGCCGGACCCAGCAGGAACGCGATCAGGCGGGTTTGATCGCGGTATTCCTCATAATCCACCCCAACCAGAGGGAGCACGATAATGACCGGGATAGAGGCCACCAGGAACGGGTGAAACACTGGCAGGCTGTTGCTCTTGCCATAGACCCACAAGGCGAACCGGTAGCTGGCCAGCGTCAGCAGGATCCCGAACAGTGGGGTATGCGCCAGTGCCGCCAGGTTATCCAGTTCAGGGCTCATGGGGCTCTCCGGCCTTGCTCATGAGCTTTTTCAGCATCAGGGTCACCAGCAGCATGCTGAGGATGGTGCCAATCACCACGGCCACGGCCAGAGCCACAGCGTAGTCTTCGTAGCGGTGCCACTGCAGCACAATACCAACCCCCAGAGGGAAGATCAGCAGACTGATGTGCTTGATCAGGGCGCCGGCCGCGGGGGCGACCCGCTGGGTGAAGGGGGTATTGAGCAGCAATGCGACCAGCAACAGCACCATGCCCACGACGGAGGCGGGCAGGGGGATGCCGGTCAGGCGAATCAGGATTTCTCCCAGAAACTGGAAGAACAGCAGGATCAGCAGGCCATCGATCATTGGCAGATCAACGCGGCAGCGGGCGGAAAATCTGGATCAGGGCAAGCAGCAGCAAGCCGGAGAAGACCACTAGTGACCAGGCCGGCAGGCTTAGCCCCATGAAGGCCCAGTCCATCTCGGCACATTCCCCGGACCCGGCCAGTACTTGCTGGATCACGTTCTGCATTGGGAATACATCCATCATGTATTCCAGGCCCGGCCCACAGGCAGGGACTTCATCTGCAGGCAGGCTTTGCAGCCAGATATGACGAATGGCCACTGCGCCACCGCCGATGGCCGCGAGGGCAGTCAGCAGCCCGTAGAGGCGTACCCCGATGCGTTTGGGGCCATGCAGCGAGGCAACCAGCAACACCAGGGCGGCGGCCATGACGCCAACACGCTGGAAAATGCACAGCGGACAGGGTTCGAGGCCGTCTACATGTTGCAGGTACAAGGCACCTGCCATGGCGGCAATACAGCCCAGAAGGGCAAGGAAATTCAGCAGACGAGGAGCAGGAATCACAGCAGACATGGCAAGCTCTATCGAACAGGGGTGGCGGAAGGGTAGGCAAAAGCACCTGTGGCGGCAAGGGTGGAGCGACCACAGGGGTCAGACCGGTGGCAGAGGGTAAGGTTCCTCCCGGGCGTCAGCGTCGGGTGTCTGCCCGCCTGAAGCCGGGTAAGAAAAGGGGGGGGCTGGATCAGGCCTGTTGTGCCTGCTGGTTTTTCAGGTTGCGGTCGTGCCAGGCATCAATGCCGGCTTCCCAGCCCTGAAACCACCATTCGGCCAGTGGTTCGTCTGCACTATAGGGGCAACGATTACTGTCGCCGCCGCCCATGCCCCACATGCAGCCCTGGTTATAGGCTTTCTCGCACTGCTCCCGATTCGGGGTCATGCCATTCTCCCGGTTGATTCCTGTGAGACAGGGGTGCCTCTGCATAACGCCTTGTGTGCTCAGGCTGGAACAGCCAAGGGGCGCGGCCTGAAGCGTGCAAGACGTTATTCAGAAGTACCCTAGCACTGTGGTGCAAATTGCATAGGGATAGAGTGCGCATTTTTGTTGAAAAAGTGCGCAGTCGTGCAACGGTTTGTACCTTTTGTCAGCTTGCCGCTCCCTTGGGGGAAAGGCGTTTCACCACAGGGGGCACAGAGCCCGCAGAGGCGACCTGAGACAGGTTTTCCTTGGTGACCACTGTGCCCTCTGTGGTATACGGGCCAGGATGATTTAGCGGAAGTAATCCGCCAGATAGTCGGCGAAAGGCGGCTCGTTCACCGCTTCCCATGCCTTCTGTTCGGTAAGACTTTGCGCGGCCAGGGTTTCCAGGCGCGTGTTGGTGTCGTCACAACGCTGGCGGGACAGGAAGTGGTCGCGGTGGGCCAGGGCCTGGTTCATGGCGAACTGGAAGAAGCTTTGCTCACGGGATTCCAGTTTTTCCATGATCTGGGCAGAGGGTGTGGCATCCGGGGTGCGGACTTTTTCCTGCTGGCGGGCCAGGGCATTGGCGTAGTTGTTGCCGCCGTGGGCGCGATCAAACAGCTCAGCGATAGGCTGCATCTGTTCCAGTTTTTCGCTGGCCCATTCCTCGAAGGAGATGGATTTGCCCCAGTTGTTCAGGGCAATAGAGGTATCGCGGCCGTTGTAGACCACCTGGCGAAGGTTGTCCTTGCTGGCGTTGAGGTCGCACTTCTCCAGAAGGGGCGATTCGCGCAACAGGCAGTAGGTGGCGAACAGATCAAGAAAACGGATTTCCTGCTGATTGATGCCCACCGGCTCGAACGGGTTCAGATCCAGCGCACGGATTTCAATGTATTCAACGCCGCGTTTCTGCAAGGCAGTGGTGGGGCGCTCGCCCTTGTTGATGGTGCGCTTGGGGCGAATCGAGGAGTAGTACTCGTTTTCGATCTGCAGGATGTTGGCATTGAGCTGCTGGTACTGGCCTGCGGCATCCAGCACGCCGATTTTCTCGTAGGCGGGCTCCGGTGTCTTGATGGCATGGGTCAGTGATTGCACATACTCATCGAGGTTGTTGTAGCTGATGGCCAGGGAGGACTGGGCATTGTTCTGGTAGCCCAGATCGCTCATCCGCAGGCTGGTGGCATGGGGCTTGAACAGGGTGTGGTCGAAGGTGTCGAGCTGGTGCTCGCGACCGGCCAGAAACGACTTGCACAGTGCCGGTGAAGCGCCGAACAGGTAGACCAGTAGCCAAGAGTAACGCTGGAAATTGCGGGTCAGATCGAAGTAGCGTCGCGAGATGTACTCCTGCAATGGTGCGCTGTCGCCTTCCAGTACCTGGTTCAGTTTCCAGAACTCTTCCGGGTAGGAAAAGTTGTAGTGGATGCCGGCGATGGTTTGCATCTTGCGGCCATAACGGTGGCCAAGCCCTTCACGGTAGACGGTCTTCATGCGACCCACATTGGAGCTGCCGTATTGCGCCACCGGCACATCATTGTCCTTGCTGATCATGCAAGGCATGGAATTGACCCACAGCACTTCGTCACCGATGTGGCTGTACACATAGCGGTGGAGTTGTTCCAGGAACTCCAGCGGTTTGTGCAGCTCGGTGGTGGCTGGGGTGATGAACTCCAGCAGGGCTTCCGAGTAGTCGGTGGTGATGTAGGGGTGGGTCAGGGCGGAGCCCAGCGCCTGTGGGTGAGGAGTCTGGGCAAGGGTGCCATCGGTGGTAATGCGCAGGCTTTCCTTTTCGATGCCGCGACGAATGCCGGCCAGGGTGGCGGCGGCATCGGAATCCAGCAGGGCTCGGATACGTTGTTCAAGTTTGGCCATAACAGGCAGTTCCGTTCTCGATATCCGGGTGGCACGGGGCGCATTGGGCCCCTGCCTACGGGATTGTGGCCCTACCATGCATGGTCAGGGCGACAATCACCAGCGGTTGGCGGGACTATTTTCCCTTCTTTTCGGCCATGGCATTGGCGAGCAGCTGGCCAAAGGAGCCGGTGCCCTTGTTGCCCTGCGGGTTGCCCTGGCCGCGGTTACCGCCCTGGCGCTGGCCACGGGGGCCATTGTTGCCTTTGCGGGGGGCGCCGCCATTGCGTGCAGGGGTGGCCCCTTTTTCGGCGGGCTGGTCGTCCATGCGCATGGTCAGGCTGATGCGTTTGCGATCCAGGTCCACGTCCATCACCTTGACCTTGACGATGTCGCCGGGCTTCACCACATCGTGGGGATCCCCCACGAACTTGTCGGACAGGGCGGAAACGTGCACCAGACCATCCTGATGAACACCGATATCGACAAAGGCGCCGAAGTTGGTCACGTTGGTTACCGTGCCTTCCAGAATCATGGATGGCTTCAGGTCCTTGAGGGTTTCGACCCCTTCCTTGAAGACCGCTGCCTTGAATTCCGGGCGCGGGTCGCGGCCAGGTTTTTCCAGCTCGCTGAGAATGTCGGTCACGGTGGGCAGCCCGAAATTGTCGTCGGTAAAATCGACTGCGTTGACCTTCTTCAGGAAGGGCGCATCGCCGATCAGTTCCTTCAGCGGGCGGCCATGTTTTTCGGCGATCTTTTCGACCACCGGGTAGGCTTCCGGGTGAACGGAAGAGCCATCCAGCGGGTTTGCGCCGTCCATGATGCGCAGGAAGCCGGCGGCTTGTTCAAAGGTCTTGTCGCCCAGGCGCGGTACCTGTTTGAGATCGATACGGGAGCCAAAGGCGCCGTTCTTTTCCCGGTAGGAGACGATGTTGCCGGCAATGGTGGCATTCAGGCCGGCAATGCGTGCCAGCAGCGGGGCGCTGGCAGTGTTCACGTCTACCCCCACCGAGTTCACACAGTCTTCCACCACGGCGTCCAGCGAGCGGGACAGTTTGACCTGGCTGACGTCGTGCTGGTACTGGCCCACCCCGATGGCTTTCGGGTCGATTTTCACCAACTCGGCCAGTGGGTCTTGCAGACGGCGGGCGATGGAGACCGCGCCACGGAAGGAAACGTCCAGATCGGGGAATTCGCGGGCAGCGGTTTCTGAAGCAGAGTACACCGAGGCGCCTGCTTCGGAGACCATGATCTTCTGGATGTTGCCCTTGCTGGCCTTGACCACTTCACCGGCCAGTTTGTCGGTTTCGCGGCTGGCGGTGCCGTTACCCACTGCGATCAGTTCCACCTTGTGCTTCAGGCACAGGGCCGCGAGTACCGACAGGGACTGGTCCCACTGGTTCTTGGGCTGGTGCGGGAAGATGGTGGTGTGTTCCAGCAGTTTACCGGTGGCGTCCACAACCACGACTTTGACCCCGGTACGCAGGCCGGGATCGAGACCCATGGTGCATTTGGGGCCGGCGGGGGAGGCCATCAGCAGGCTCTTCAGGTTACGGGCGAAGACCTGAATGGCTTCTTCTTCACCCAGCTCGCGTACGCGGCCCAACAGTTCGGTTTCCAGGTGGGTGTTGAGCTTGATCTTCCAGGTCCAGCGCATCACTTCCTTGAGCCAGTCATCAGCGGCGCGGCCTTGATGGCTCCAGCCGGATACGGCGGTGACCATGGCTTCACAGGGATGAGGGACGGCCGTTTCCAGCTCTTCTGGCAGCACCATGGAGACATGCAGGATGCTCTCGTTGCGGCCACGGAACAGGGCCAGGGCCCGGTGGCTGGGGATATCCTTCAGGGCTTCGCTGTGATCGAAGTAGTCGCTGAATTTGGCGCCGTCCTTCTCTTTGCCATCTGCCAGCTTGGACTGAATCTGTGCCTTGTCCCAGAGGAAGGTACGCAGGCGGGTCAGTAGCTCGGCGTTTTCGGCGAAACGCTCCATGAGGATCTGCTTGGCGCCGTCCAGGGCATCCTTGGCGGTGGCGATCTTGTGCTCTTCATTCAGGTAGCCAGCGGCCAGCGCCTCGGGCTCTTGGGTGGGATCGTCCAGCAGGGTGTCGGCCAGGGGTTCCAGGCCGGCCTCGCGGGCAATCTGGGCGCGGGTGCGGCGCTTGGGCTTGTAGGGCAGGTAAAGGTCTTCCAGACGGGTCTTGGTGTCGGCTGCCTTGATGGCCTTTTCCAGTTCCGGGGTGAGCTTGTCCTGCTCGGCGATGCTCTTGAGGATGGCGTCGCGTCGCTCTTCCATCTCTCGCAGGTAGCGCAGGCGTTCTTCCAGATTCCGCAGCTGGGTGTCGTCCAGGCCGCCGGTGACTTCTTTCCGGTAACGGGCAATAAAGGGGACGGTGGCACCTTCGTCGAGCAGGGCGACGGCAGCGTGGACTTGCCGCTCCTGACAGGAGAGTTCTTCAGCAATGATCTGTTCAATACTACGCATGGACTATTCCTTGATGGCCTGGCCGGTCACGCTGGGGCAGGCACGCTTTTAAAACAAAACGACCGGAATCATAGGGAATGATTCCGGTCGTTGATAGATTGACTTGTAAAAGTGGCTGTGGCTTGGATTCAGCGGCTCACGGGGGTTAGGAACCTCTGAATAGCACCTTGCATGCTCAGCGTGTCCTGAAGCGTGCAGTTGTTGTGTCTTGTCTCGACGGTAAGGGTGGTTCCCTTTCCTAGAGGCAAGGCGCAGCAGATGGGCGCTCCAAGCCGCGCCTTTATGCTCGTCA
>NZ_AXBZ01000024.1:0-1221 GCF_000475295.1 Alcanivorax sp. P2S70 | reverse complement strand
GGGTTCTACCCCGTTACTGCGGACACTTCTAAAAAGAGGCACACTGTGCCCAAGGAGTGTTTATGAGCAAGCGAAAGAAGTACAGCCCCGAGTTCAAGCGTGAAGCGGTAGAGCAGACTCGCCACCCCGACGTGAGCTGCCGCCAAGTGGCCCTTGAACTGGGCATCAATCCCAATCTTCTCTCTCGTTGGCGCAGAGAGGCGGATGATGCCTCCACCCCAAGCTTCCAGGGTTCAGGCTCCCCTCGTGACGCGGAGATGGCCCGGCTGAAACGGGAGCTGGCACGAGTGAAGAAGGAAAGGGATTTTTTGCGCGAAGCGGCAACGTTCTTCGCAAAGGAGTCGTCCTGAGATATCAGGCGATTGAGCGTTGCCGCCAAGACTTCCCTGTTCTGCTAATGTGTCGCTGCTTGAAGGTCTCTCCGAGCGGCTACTACTCTTGGTCTGGCCGGGCGCCTTCGAGCCGGGCACAGGATAATGAGCGGCTTCTCAAACGAATCCACGAGATACATGCTGACAGCGGTGGCGCCATCGGCGCCCCTCGCATGCATGATGACCTGGTGGAGGAAGGAGAAACAGCCAGCCTCAATCGTGTGGCGCGTCTAATGGCGAAATCTGGCTTGCAGGGCTGGCCTCGCCGCAGAGGCCGGGGTCGCAAGGCCCCTTCAGTTCGTCCGGATGGAGTGAAGAACCATCTGAAACGAGACTTCTCTGCACTGGAGCCAGACACCAAGTGGGTGACCGACATCACGGAGATCAAGACCAAGGAAGGCAAGCTATTCCTGTGTGTAGTGATGGATCTGTACAGCAACATCATTGCGGGCTGGTCGATGCATCATCGCCAGGATCGGTACATGGTGCTTCGGGCAGTTGAGATGGCGGTGTGGCAACGAGAGGGAGATGGGAAGATCATTCTCCACTCGGATCGAGGTAGCCAGTTTACGAGTGGTGATTACCAGCGTTATTTGAAACAGCAAGGATTGGTATGCAGCATGAGTGCGGTCGGCCACTGTGCCGATAATGCAGCCTGTGAAGGGTTCTTCGGCATGATGAAGCGGGAACGGACAAATCACCGTGATTATCGAACCCTGAATGAGGCAAGGGCTGACGTATTTAATTACATCGAGCGGTTCCACAACCCAAGAAGGCGACGTAAGGTCGCAGCTCAAGATCACAAGTTTACCGCCTTCTTAAAACCGTCCGTGGAAACGGGGTAGAACCC